>DRQL01000275.1 GCA_011371465.1 Gammaproteobacteria bacterium
ATCGGGGCACTGGTTGCTGTGTTCACGCCACCAACCTATACCTCTTCCGCCACTATCCTCATCAAGGAACAGGATATTCCCCCGGAACTGGTTCGCTCCACGGTAACCAGTTTTGCATCGCAACGCATCCAGGCCATCAGCCAGAAAGTAATGGCCAGGCCTAACCTGTTGAAAATCATAAATCAGTTTGAATTATACAAAAAGAAGTTAAAACGCCTGACCACTGAAGAAATTATCTCGGAAATGCGAGAAAACATCAGTCTGGAAATGATTGACGCCGATGTTGTCGACCCACGCAGCGGTCGCCCGATGGCTGCCACGATTGCTTTTCGCCTGAGTTTCAGCAGTGACAACCCGGTGAAAGCCCAGCAGGTCGCTAACGAGCTGATGAGCCTGTATCTGAAAGAAAACCTGAAAGAACGTACCGAACAGGCCAGCGAAACCTATTTATTCCTTAAAGACGAGTCGGGCCGTCTAAGCAAGGAAATCGGCGTCATGGAGGCCGAAATTGCCGCCTTCAAGGAAAGTCATGCCAACTCCCTGCCTGAACTGTTACAACTCAATATGGAGTTAATGACCCGTACCGAGAGAGAGCTGGAGGCAATCGACAGCCAGATCCGCTCGCAGGAAGAGCGCAAAGTCTACCTCAGTGGTCAACTGGCACAAATCAAGCCCTATGGCACCGATGTCGCACTGGATCCGGCCACGCGCCTGCAAGCATTGCGCACCCAGTATTTTGCGCTGGCGGCGCGTTACTCGGAGGACCACCCCGACGTGATTCGCATGCGCAAGGAAATCCAGGGACTGGAAGAGGAAACCGGGGATGTCGACAGCTCGGCGGAGCAATTGCAGCAAATCGAGGCCATGCGCAGCGAACTTGCCATCCTGAAGAAAAAATATGCGCCTGAGCATCCGGATGTCGTAAAGCTGGAGCGCCAGATCAAATCACTGGAAGCGAATGTTCCTGATTCCACCAGCAAATTGACAGCCAAAGCGGCTGATAACCCCGACAATCCGATTTACATACAGATGCAATCCCAGATCGAGGCAGCGAACCTGGAGATCCGAACACTGGAAAAGAAAAAACTGCGTCTAAGGGACAAGCTTGCCGAATATGAGCAACGACTGGTGGAAACCCCGCAGGCTGAACGCGAATACCAGTCGCTCCAGCGTAGCCTGCAAAACGCCATCAGCGAGTACCAGAATATCCGCACCAAGCTGGTAGCCGCGCAAATCGGCCAGGAACTCGAAAAAGACAGCAAGGGCGAGCGCTTTCAGATCATCGAGCCACCCGTGCGGCCCGAAAAACCGATTAGCCCCAACCGCCCTGCGATCCTGTTCCTGAGCTTCGTACTGGCGCTGGGTTGCGGCATAGGCTACGCAGCGGTTCGCGAAAGCATGGATGACACGGTGCGCAGCAGCAAGACCCTGACCGCAGCCGCAGGCATAACACCCCTGGCAGTCATTCCCTACCTGAAAACCGATGCGGAAACTCGCAAACGAAAACAGGGCCTGGTGATGCGCGCCGCTGCGACCGCAGCAGCCATCATTCTGGCCGTTACCCTGTTTCACTACTTCTGGACCCCCCTGGACGTGCTCTGGTACAAGGTTTTAAGAAAGGCGGACACGGTCGTTAATACATGAGCACCAGGACAAAAACCGGGAGCACGCCATGGAACGCATAAAACAGGCGCTGGAACGAGCGCGCGCAGAGCGGGCAGGCCAACCGGCTCCGGCCGGCGCCACACAGGCGGCAGCACCTGCCGTTACACCTGTAGAACAGGTCACCTACTCACAGACCCGTCATATCGAGGTGTCGCGGCCAGAGCTGCGCGAAAAACGCGTGATCACCGGTTTCGACCCCTGCGAATTCACCGATGCCTACAAGATGCTGCGCACCCAGGTACTGCAGCGTCTGAACGAAAACGACTGGAATGTGCTCGCTATCACCAGCCCCGGCACCGGGGAAGGTAAGACCCTGACGGCCCTGAACCTGGCCGCCAGCCTGGCCCTGGAAGTCAGCTATACGGTGCTGCTGGTGGACGCCAACCTGCGCCATCCCAGCCTGCACGAACACCTGGGCCTGCCGGGTGAGCCCGGCCTGAGCGATTACCTGATGGAAGATACCCCGCTGCCCGAACTGCTGGTGCACCCGAAGGGTATCGACCACCTGACCATCCTGCCCGGCGGGCGTCCCCTGCTGAATTCCGCGGAAATGCTGAATTCACCCAAGATGACCCGGCTGGTCGACGAACTGAAAAACCGCTACGCCGGCCGCATCGTCATCTTCGACCTGCCGCCGGTACTCGATGCATCGGATGCCATGGCCTTCTCGCCCTACGTGGACGCAACCCTGCTGGTGGTGGAAGAAGGCAAGACCACCAAAAAAGAAGTCGAACGCGCGGTAGACATGCTCGCCAGTACCAATATACTGGGTACTGTGCTGAACAAGTCGGGCAAGGACTGACGGGGTACCCGCCATGTACCAGAGTTTTTACGGCTTTCGGGAAAAACCCTTCTCCCTGTTACCGGACTCGGGGTTCCTGTACCTGAGCGACAAACACCGCATGGCGCTGACGCTGCTGGAGTATGGCCTGATGAACCAGGCCGGCTTTACCGTGATCAGTGGCGGCATCGGCACCGGCAAAACCACCCTCATCCGCAAGCTGCTGAACGACATCGACCCCACCATCCGGGTCGGGTTGATATCGAACACACACCAGACTTTCGGCGACCTGCTGCAATGGATCGCGCTGGCCTTTGGCCTGCCGCACCAGGGACGGGACAAGGTCCAGCTGTACCAGGAATTCATGGAATTCATTATCCAGGAATACGCACAGGGCCGGCGCACGGTGCTGATCGTGGACGAGGCACAGAACATGCCCGCCGAAACGCTGGAAGAGCTGCGCATGCTGTCCAACATCAACGCCGACAAGGACCAGGTACTGCAGATCATCCTGGTGGGCCAGCGGGAACTGCGCGAAACCCTGCAACGCCCGGACCTGGTGCAGTTTGCACAGCGAATCGGCGTGGACTACCACCTGGAGCCGCTGGAAGAAGCGGAGACCAGTGAATATATCCGCCACCGCTGCAAAACAGCCGGCGGCAAGGCTGAACTGTTTTCCGACCAGGCCTGCCACCTGATTCACCGCTACAGCGGCGGCGTTCCACGCCTGATCAACCTGCTGTGCGATACCGCGCTGGTATACGGCTACGCCGAACAACGCGACCGGGTCGATGCCGCACTGGTTGAAGAAGTGGCCAAAGAAAAACAGCAGGGCGGCCTGTTCCCGGCACAGCACGAAAGCCCTGAAGCCGTCACGCAGGCGTCACCGAATACGGTGGTTTCGGCCGACGTAACGCCGGTGAAGCCGGCACAGGAACCGGTTTCGGCCGCACCGGTCGACACGGGGAAAAAATCCGGCCGCCTGCGCATCGCCATTACCGCCGAATCAGAGCTGTTGCGCATCTACCTGTCGAGGCTGCTATCCCGCTTTGCGATCGAAGTCATTGCTACCCTGCCGTTGACGGCCCATGACCTGCGTCAACTGCCGGCCGGCGACATCGATGTCCTGCTGGTGGAACTGGACGACAACATGAATCACCTCGATGAAGCGCTCTACGAAATCCTGGAAGAGTGGCAACGACCAGTGCTGTTCAATGACAGCCTGGCCACCGAGGCCAGCCTGTCACAGCCGAACCGCCATGAATACGGCCGCAAGCTGAGCGAAAAACTGTTTTCGCTGGTGCCGCAGGCACCGCAGTCCGTCGCCTGAACCGCAACCCCGCGGTTATGCCTCTGAAGAACCTGTTCCCCCTCATTCCGGCGCGGGCCGACTTCTGTAACGCCGGGGGCAATGGATTCCGGCCTGCGCCGGAATGACGGCCCTGGGGAGCCATTGATGACCTGGTTGCAACGCCTGTCACTGCTGCTGGCCCTGCTGTGGATGGCTGCCCTGTTCTATCTCTCAAACCAGCCGACCCTGGAAACACCACACCTGTTTTCCGGCCAGGACAAGCTTTTTCATATGCTGGCCTACGCGGTGCTGGGTTTCCTGCTACTCGGCGCCCGCAAACCGCTGGTCAATGGCTTCAGCAATGCCCAAGTGGGCGGCAGTATCCTGGTCGCCAGCCTGTATGGCATCAGTGACGAGGTACACCAGTACTTCGTCCCCGGGCGTAGTGCCGATCCCTGGGACTGGGTGGCGGATACGCTGGGTGCGGTCATCGCGGTGTCCTTGCTGGGCTGGTTTAGCAGGAAATGGAAAACTTCGGTGGTGGTCCGGGAGGGTGTGTGACGTTCCGGCAGCTTTGTCGGATTACGCTGCGCTAATCCGACCTACAGGGTGATACCAGCCCGCGGTAACCAAACCCAAACCACCGCGACATAGGTTGGATCAGGCGCACCAGTCCCGTGGGTTGGGTTAGCGAAGCGTAACCCAACGATGCTCAACCACCGGGAAAGCCCAGCCTACAGGTACTCCGACCAGTTCCGGCTATCGTCACCGAACACAAAAAAGAACGGATTCAACAGAGAGTCCTTGGTGTTATACCGCAAGCGTTGCATCTCCAGGTCCGTCAGGGAACCACCGGCCTGCTCGACCACGCAGTGCGCCGCCGCGGTATCCCACTCCGAAGTCAGGCCCAGGCGCGGGTAGACATCGGCAGCGCCTTCGGCCACCAGGCAGATTTTCAGCGAACTGCCCATGCTGACGATTTCGTGCTCGCCCAGTTTGGCGAGAAAAGCTTTCAGTGAATCGCCCTGGTGCGAACGACTGCCCACCACCGCCACCGGGCCCTCTGCCAGTTTGCGGACGTGAATCGGTTTTTCGCCTTCACCGGGTGTTTCCTTGATGGCGCCCTGTCCTTCACAGGCAGCATAGGTCACCCCGCTGACCGGGACATACACCACGCCCAGCACCGGCGCACCTTGGTGGATCAGGGCGATGTTGACGGTGAATTCCCCGTTGCGTTTGATGAATTCTTTTGTGCCGTCGAGCGGATCGATCAGCCAGTAGGTATCCCAGCCGGCGCGCTGCTCAAAGGGGATTTTTGCCGACTCTTCCGACAGCACCGGGATATCCGGGGTCAGCGCCTTCAGTCCGGCGACAATCGCATTGTGCGAAGCCATATCGGCAGCCGTCAACGGCGACTTGTCGTCCTTTTCCTCCACCGCAAACTCGGTATTGTATACCTCGAGGATCTTCTCCCCGGCCTGCCGGGCCAGGGCCCGTATATCGTCCAGATAGTCACACGCATTCATTTACACGGCCCGCCACTTCACCAGAAACCTGAAAACCCCGTATCATACGCGAATCCACCGACCTGAATCACCCGTCATGAGCCACGCACTCCCCTGGAGCGATATCGACACCGTATTCCTGGATATGGACGGCACCCTGCTGGACCTGCATTTCGACAACCATTTCTGGCTGGAGCACGTGCCCCTGCGTTACGCAGAACAACACGGACTGTCGGTGGAAGAGGCCAAACAGCAGCTGTTCCCGCGCTTCCGCGCCCTGGAAGGCACCATCGACTGGTACTGCGTCGATTTCTGGAGCCGGGAACTGGGCATGGACATCAGCGCACTGAAGCGCGAGCTGGAGCATTTGATCCAGGTCCGGCCGCAGGTGACCGAATTCCTGCAGGCGCTGCGCGCAACGGGCAAGCGCGTTGCGCTGCTGACCAATGCGCACCACAAGGTGATCGAACTGAAAATGACCAGCACCGGTCTGGCCGAACACTTCGACCACCTGATCTGCGCCCACGCCTTTCGTTTACCCAAGGAAGACCCGCAGTTCTGGCCGCGCCTGGCGGCCGAAGACCCCTTCGACCCGCAGCGGACACTGTTTGTCGATGACAGCCTGCCGGTGCTGCGTGCCGCGCGCGACTACGGCATCCGCCACCTGCGCGCCGTGCGCCTGCCCGACAGCCAGGCGCCGCCGAAACAGACCGAAGAATTTATAGCCATAGAAAGCTTCAACGAGTTGCTGGACCACATGACCGGGCTGACCCCGTAGGAGCGGTCTCCCGAGCGCGAAAGCACACTACAATCATCGCCTCAATCAATAAGGCCGCTGCCCCCAGCGCTTGAAGCGTTTTTTACAGTACGCCAGCAACGATTCATAGCCGTCGAAATACAGTTCGAAACCGTTTTCCGCCGGTTCATCGAACTCGCAGTAGTCATTGCTGTAGTCCCTGCAGATCTGCGGCCGGTCTTCATAGATCCCGCAGCGTCCGTCCGGCTGGATATGGTTGCAGGGGTTATCCGCCATCAGGTACCAGCTGCCCTCGTCCTTGTAGACCTTGATATCCCGGTGTGAAACCTGCCAGAGCAGGAAATCGAAATCCACCTTGGAAACCGGGGTGTCGATCTCCTGGCTGATGTAGGTGCAACAGCGGGAGTTGGTGCAGTAATCACACTTGGTTTCGGGCGTCATCGCCTCGATCGGAATCGTCTTTCTGGCACTCATTGGCACTTGCTCCATTTACCCGGTCGAAAGAATACTAGTGCGCTGACGTGAATTCAAAGCAATCAAAACCGGGACCCCGTTCGACCCGTACCGTACAACACACCGGCACCTGCCGGTCGCCGACATGCAGTCGCAGGGAACGATTTTTTTTGTAGATTTTCCTGGGTGCCACCACGCGTGCCGCGAAATCTCCGGCGGAAGGCAGGAACAGGGCCTGGCGGGTTCCGGCAGCGGCATCGTCCACGACTTCGAGCCGCATCGGGCTCGGCACACCGGCCAGTTTCTCCACTCCCACACCGGTGCCCCGGTCGCGTTCATCGCACAGCCAGCGAATCACCAGCAACTGGAAGGAGCGTTTTTCTTCCTCGCTGTCCGCGACTACACACACCAGGTCCCCCACCTGCAACAGGCTGGCCGCACTTTCACCCCAGGCCAGGCGATAGCCCTGCTCGCTGACATCCTGGATGCGCCAGCGGGTGGTATCCGCCGCTCCTCCCTGCGCGGGCCCGCCCGCCGCCGCGCTACGTTGATAACGGGCCAGGTAGTCGCAAATGGCCTCCAGGCCGGTCACGACCTCGATCCAGCGTCCGGCGGGACGCCGCGTACTGCGCCGGCGCTCGCGCGGCGTAACTTCCGGCAACAGGGTACCGAGCAGGCCGGTCTCGACCCGCTTGCCGCGCCGGTCCGCCGGCAGGGCCGCCAGCGTTTTGTGCATGCGCTGCAGGGGTACGCGCGCATCCAGTATATGCGGGTCGTCACCGCTGACCGGTGACTGCAGGAAAACGCAGTGGCGCGGCCGGCTGTCACTTTGCAGGTCGATAAAGAACAGGCCCTCCGGCGTTCCCTGCCAGCTGTTGCCGGGAATGATCCGCGTGCCCGGGACGTACTGCAGCAGGCTGCGAAAACGGCGGTCGACCCAGCCTTCGGCCGCGCTGAAAGGATCAGTGAGCGACAGCAGGCAGGTGGCCTGGTAGATATCGGCAAGGCTGCTGCTGGCCTTGCCGTCCAGCGCCGTGCCGGCCTGCTCCTGCACACCGTGATGGCGCGCCAGCCGGTACAGCTGGTTGAGTTCGAGGAATACAAAGGGAGGCTCCGGCCGGTAGTAGCGGTAACTGTGCAGCAGGGCAGCCGCCAGTTGCTGCACCGCCCAGCGCAACACCTGGCCAAAGCGTGCGTTGTCCAGTGTGCCTGTATCGCCCGCGTGGATCTCTTTTATGGCGATCTTGAAGCCGTTGGCCGTCGCCAGGCACAGGCGTTCGACCTGGTCCACCGCGTGCTGGCGCTGCTGCTGCGACAGCGGCTGCTGGCGCAGGCGCAGCGGCTCGGCGGCGTCGTACAGGCGCTTTACGGTTGCCTGGTACAGGCTCATCAGGCGCAGGCGCCGGTCGACATCGAGCTGCTGTTCGTTGAGCGGCTCCAGGGCATCGAGCACCTTGCGCAGCGAATCCCCGACGTTCAGCACCGGCAGGCTCGCCAGCCATTTCTTCAGGCGCTTCTCGTCGAGTTCGAGCGTGGGGTCCTGGAAGCTGTGCTGTTCCGGTGTAGTCAGCAGCAGGGTCATAAAAACCGTCGGCCCGCCTAAAGGGTATCCGACCACTCCAGCCGGTAGGTGCCGTCCCTGAATTCCGCAAAGGTCGACAGGAACTGGCTCACCGCCTGCGGCAAGTCGCCCTTCTGCTGCAGGTTGGCGTCAAATCGATAGGCGCCGTCGCTGTGCATTTCCACCTCCGCCTGCACCGACAGGGCGCCGCCCTCGTTGTTCAGCGTTCCGCGGGTCACCCCGTCCTCGATGCGGGTGTCCAGCTGCATCTTGCCAAGGTCCAGGGTGTAGGGCGCGTTGATACGCGCAGGCCACCAGTACACCGTTCCCTCCAGCGCGGGGTAGCCGGCTTCCGGCCAGGCCACATCGGCGATGACGAAGCTGAGCATGCCGCCCGGCTGCACCTGGCGCAGCCCCAGCAGGTTCACCAGGTCCTGCGCCGTTATGCGGCCACGCAGGTCGGAAAGCTGTGGATTGCCCAGCAGGCTGACACCGGCATGCGCCTTGACACGCTGCCCCAGTAATTCGCCCTTGACGACAAAACTGAGCTGACCCGCGAACAGCATCAGGGGCCGGATCTGCCAATGTACATCGGTGAACTGCAGCGGCGGCAGTGCAAGCTGTGCCGCCTGCCCGGACCAGAGGCTGCCCGTGGCCGTGGCACGCAGATCCTCGGGCTGCGCCAGTGACAGGATTTTCGCGGCCGGCGCGGTGGCCAGCATGAAAAACAGGTACGCCGCCACACCCAGTGATATACCCTGCCAGAGCGGTCTCATGCAGCGGGTTCCAGCAGGGTGAGGCGGGCATTGACGCGCCCGGCACCCTGGGGTTCGATGGTGATGAGCGTGGTTTCCACCTGGTAGGTTCGGGTCAGCCGGCCCAGCCACAGGATCATCGGGTCAAAGGCCACGCCTTCCAGCCACACCTTGACCCCCTTGCTACCGTCCGGCTCGATGCGCTTGATGTAGTTACCCAGCCCGTCCTTGCGCGCCGACTGGTCCACCACTGCCAGCAGGGAACGGCCGCCCAGGCCGCGCGCAGCCCCGGCCCCGCTGCCCCGCAACGCCCGGATCTGCGCCGCGGCCTGCTGCATCCACGCCAGTGTCTGCTGCTGTTCGGCCACGTCTTGCTGCAGGTCGCGGTAGGCGCCGACCACGGGTTCCCAGACCATCACGTACAACAACAGCAACAGCAGTACGATGGCACCGCCCGTCACCAGGCGGCGTTCCCTGGGCTCCAGCCCGGCAAACCATTCCTTCATGAGGTTTTCCCCTGTACCCGCATGCGGCTTTCGACCTTCTGGTTCTTGTCCGTCGTGGCCGACTGGATTTCAGCATTCAGTTTCCCACCACTGACCAGGTCCTGCTTGAGCTTGTCGAGCACCTGCAGGTTGTCAGCCAGCAGGTCGAGGTCCAGGCGGCCATCGCGGTAGCTGGCACCACGGACGGTAATCCCTTTGGTGGCACGAATCACGTTGGCGGTTTGCGCCAGCATGGCCAGGAAGTCGGTACTGCCGACGCCGCTCTTGCGCTGCAGTTTTTTCAGCTGCTGTTCCATCTGGGCACGTGGATTGACGATGCGCCGCGCATTGGGGAAGGTCTGGCGGTACAGCGCTTCGATGTCGGCGGCGAGCTGCGCTTTCTGCGCCGAGAGCCGCTGGTAGTTCACCCCGGTCGATACCCCGGCCAGGACAAGACCGGCCAGCAACAGGGCTGCGCTGGCTTTCCAGGGCCGCAGCATGCGCCCCCACTCCTCGCGCCGGCTGTAGTTACCCTGCAGCAGATCGATGACCGGGCCCTGCACATAGCCACGCGCCAGCAGTTCCAGTGGCTGCGCCGGGTCTTCCACCAGGTCGAGATCCACGCCCTCCAGGTCGAGTACCAGAGAACCGAATACCCGGGCCGATTCCGGCGCCTGTTCCTTTACCCGCAGCAGGGCAAAAAGTTCGGCAAGGTTTTCGCCATCCACCGCGAAACCGCTGCAATCGCCACTGCGCACCAGCACCGTCGAACCGTCCACCAGCAGGCTCCAGCCACCGTCCGTCGGCACCGCCAGCGTTTCGGGGACCAGCTGCGTGGCGCTGATTCCCTGTTCCTGCAGCAGGGCCTGCCAGTCATCCATCCGGCTGCGTTCGACCACGGCCACCGGGTAACGGCTGTCGCCGCCGGCCGCGCCCAGGGCAAAATGCAGCTGTTCGACATCCCCGGCCAGTTGCTCTTCCAGCACGTAGGGCGCCGCGCGCAACACCCGCTGCCGGTTACGGCCCGGCACCTGCACCTCCAGCAGCAGCACCTCGCTGCCGGGAACCAGCACCACCACGCGGCGGACGCTGTGAATGATGCCAATGTCCGGTACACCGTTTTGCACGGGTCCGCGGCCCTGGCCCTGCTCGTCGATCAGCAGCCAGTCCCGGAAACCCTGCGCCGCGGGCGCCAGTCGGATCAGTAGCGTTTCAGCCATTCCTGTTTATCCAGCATTTGAAATTCGTCCCGGGGAAGCCCTGGCCGGCGGCGGTCACCCCGCCGATGGCAAGAACAGTATGATTAATCAGAGATTCCCTTGTCTCATCGTACCACGTTCGCAACCTTATTCATCGGCTTCCGGCACCGGTGCGACCACGGGTTCGCGGAATTCCCGCTGCCGGCGTATCACCAGCGTACCTTTATCCGTACGCTGGATCAGGCTCGCCAGCCGCGCCCGGCTGAGCCCGATATTGGCCTCGCTGACCATCAGGAACCAGTCGCTCTCCACCGACAGCTGCGCCGTGGTCAATTGCTGCTTGCCACTCAATTCGTTCTGCTGGGTGAATTTAGCGACCGTTTCAAAGCCATCTTCACCGCGCGTTTCGACCAGGGACTTGCCGTCCGCCAGGCTCATGTTCTCGGCCACCGTGCTCAGCACCTCGGCGCTGGCCGTGTTCACGTTGAGGGGGGTGACTTCCGGCAGCGCCGCCACAAAGGGGCGCAGCTTATCGATCATATCCGGCTCGTAGCCCTTGACGAGGCGCAGTTCGCTGACATCGGCCAGCAACCGGTTGGCGGCCCGGTAGGGGGGGGCGACACCCAGATACGTCTCGTCCTCGGCACCATCGGGGAAGCGCACGTCAATATTGCTGTCGATCCAGTCCGCCAGCGCATCCGCCAGCGACTCCTCCAGCTCCAGCCGCCGCAACAGACGCTTGTAACGCGCAATCGCATCCTGGTCGGCAACGCCGTTGCCATCGACCAGGTTATTGAGGTTGAAGCGACCCTGCAGGTCCAGGATGCGGCCGGTGATCGATCCGCCTTCCACCACCGAAACCGGCGGCTGCGTAGACCAGTCCTCGTACAGGGTATCGATCTTGCTGTCGCGCTTGTCCCGCGCCAGCACCACCCGCGCCCAGCTCTCGGCGCCGAGGCTGAACGCGTAGGCCTGCTCGCTGTGTAACAGGCTGCCGGTGCGCCGGATGTCCATCTGCTGCCGGGTCGCCATGGCCACGGCCGCCACGGTAGCCACGGCCACCACCAGCAGGGCCGTCACCAGCGCCACACCACGCTGCTGCCGCATCAGCCTTCCCCCTCACCGTTCCCGCCGTTGCCCAGAGCACCCTCACCTTCTCCTTCACCCTCGTCCGCAGCGTTGCCGGCGCCCTGTTGCTGCGCACCGGCAACGAACGTCTGTGGCAGGCGGAAAATCCAGTTGACCACCCCCAGCCGCTCCAGTTCCAGTTCGACTTCCACCGCCTGCGGCAACGATTCCGGCGACCCGGACGGCCCCGGCGTGGCCGGCCAGCTCTCCACCCATTGGTTGGACGCGTTCAGGAAACGCATGGTAAAGCGGTTGATCCCTTCGACCAGTACCTGTTCGTCCGGCAGGCTGTCCTGGGCGCGGTCCAGTACCCGCCAGGTCTGGCGCAACAACACATCCTGGTCCGGTACGTAGGCCACCCGTTGCAGGTCGCTGCGCAGGAACCCGGCCGGGTTGGGGTAGCCCGCGCGACTGAACTCGACCCCGGTAAAGCCGCGCCCGCCCACCAGTTCATCGACGCTGTCACCGTATTCGTTGCGGATTTTGCGCGACACGATCTGCTCCAGGTCACGCTGCATGATGCGGTAGGCCTTCTGCAGGTCGGCGAGCCGCTGCGACGCCGCCTCGGTACTGTGCTGCTGCTGCATGACCGTCTGCAGGCCGCTGTAGGCCATTACGCCGATCAGGGCGAAAATCGACAGCGAAACGAGCAGTTCGAGCAGGGTAAAACCCCGGTGGCTGCGTATCATGGCTTGCCCTTGAAACCGGTCAGGCTGGCGAGCGGCGCTTCGTCCTCGTCCGCATCCAGTGGATAGACCTCGATGTCGAGGCGTCGCAGTTCCTTTTCCGGTGTCGTCGACACCTGCATCACCCAGCGCCACTCGCGGGCGCCGATGTCGGCGCCTGCTTTGGGCAGCTCGACTTCCCCCTTGGTGCGCCCGGTGTCCGGCCAGTCGCTGGAAAGCAGCTCCATAACCAGCCGGTTATGCGCCACCCACTCGGCAAAGGTGCGGTCGCGCAGGTACGCCTGGTTGGACGTGTAAGACCCGGTCGCCTGCACGATCGCTCCCAGCGACAGCGCCACCACCACCAGCGCCACCAGCACTTCCAGTAAGGTAAAGCCGCGCTGCCCGCGCATCATTCCAGCTCCAGCTTGCCCAGCAGGCTGGCCTTGACCACGAAGCGCTGCTCGCTCTCCGGTGCCGAAAAGGTCAGCATGAAAGGAGTCATTTCACCACTGGACAACAGGAAAACCTGGGGGGCCTCGGTGTCTTCCGCCTGCAGCCCCGGCGGCGGGTTCTCTTCCAGCTCCAGGCGTAACTCGATGCCTTTGGGCAGGGTCCGCGCCCGCAGCGGCCCGTCATCCTGCAGTTCGGCCCAGCCGTCCGTTTGCAATAACATGAATTCGTAGCCGTTATCGCTGAACCGTATGGCCAGCTGTTCGCTGCGCATCACCGCCTGCTCACTGGCCATATCGATCAGGGCAACCAGGCGGCTGGCTTCACGTTGCAGCTGCTCGGCACGCGCGTCGCCGCCGGGCGACAGGCCGACAAAAGTCAGGATCACACCAATGATGATGATCACCACCATCAGTTCCAGCAGGGTAAAACCCCGCTGTAACGCAAACAGCCTGCCAAAGGCAGGCTGTTCGGCCGGAAAGCGTCCTGTATTCACCTGGCCGGCCTATTGCGTATTCCAGTTCCCGATATCGTCGTCACTGGGCTGGCGGTCCGGTCCGGTCGAAAAAATATCGATGCTGCCATGCACACCGGGATTCAGGTACTGGTAGGGCTGACGCCAGGGGTCGACCGGCATGCGGTCCAGGTAACCACCGGTTTTCCAGCGTGCCGGTTCCGGCGGGATATCCGGTTTGGTCACCAGTGCCTCCAGGCCCTGGTCCGTGGTGGGGTATTCATAGTTGTCCAGCTTGTAGAGGTTCAGCGCGGCTTCCAGGGCGCGGATATCCTGCGCCGCCTTCACCTTGCGCGCCTCGTCCGGCCGGTCCATGACCTTGGGCACCAGCACCGCGGCCAGGATTCCCAGTATGACCACCACGACCATGACTTCGATCAGTGTAAAACCACCGGCACGCCGGTTACTTCGCTGCATCATTGTGATTCGCTCTTTCCTGTTTTGAATAGGGAAACCCTGGATCCCGGCCTGCGCAGGGATGACGGAAAAGGATTTTGCGTACAAGGTTTCATAAGGATTCCAGATTTCCGGTGTTCTATCAACGTGATATTTGCAGCAGCTTTCTGGACTCCTGCCCCGCAGCTATTGTACCGTCTGCCGCGACCTTTCCGCTATTGGACCGGATTGCCGCGCAGGAAATCCCGACACAGAGCACAAAATGGACCCACGCCTGGACCTGATCCGTCACTACCGCTGGCTGCGCCAGTACGGCCTGAACGACTCGCACAGCGGCAATGCCTCGGTACGCAACGGTGACCAGTACTGGGTGACCCCGACCGGGGCCTGCGCCGATACCCTGGAGGCCGATGCCCTGGTTCGCTGTCCGCTGGACGGACGGCCGGCCACCGGTGCCTCGCTGGATGCCCCACTGCACCGGCAAGTGTACGCGGAAAATCCCGCCGCGGGCGCGATCCTGCACAGCCACGGCGCCTACAGTGTAGCCATTACGCTATCCGGCAGGGACTTTATCCCCGTGGATTTCGAGGGCCAGCATTACTTTCCCCGGGTCAGGGTGCTGGATATCGCCTACACGGACTACCTCGACCAGGCACCGGCGCAGGTCGCCGCCGTTCTGGCCGGGCAGCCGCTGGTGGTGGTGCGCGGACACGGGGTATACGCCTGTGCGGAAAACCTGGACCTGGCCTACAAGTGGACCTGCTCGTTCGAGTTGTCTGCAAAAACGGCCCTTCTGGCCGGGTTTTGTGCCGCAAACCCTACCCCGAGCACCCCACCGTAGGAGCAGTCCCCTGACCGCGAACAGGGTGTCGAACCGCACACTCCCGGCGCATGTTTCCGCTGCCTGACATTACCTGTTCGCGGTCAGTGGACCGCTCCTACGGAAGTTGATCATTGACCTTCAGGGCGTACAGGTGGCGTTCCGCATCGACCAGGTGCTGTCCCCAGTGTTTTTTGAAACCCTCTTCCCACAGGTGTGCCACTTCGTCCGGGCCGGCGGCCTCCAGCAGTTCCAGCCCCCGCTTGAGTTCAAAATAGATATCGGTCAGGTCATCGGCAAGACTGCCGGTGCGGTGTTCCTCACCGGTCACGACATCCGCGGGGTGGTCGTATTCCAGCCAGTACATGTCGCGTTCACCCAGGCGCACACGCAGTTCGCTGAACAGGTCGAAACGATCATCAAAATCACCCGTCTCGGGCGGGATCGCACCGCCACCGGGGTCCGGCAGCACCACCACCTCGGCGTGCAAACGGGGCAGCAGGCGGGACAACTGGTCCAGCCAGTTGTCACTACGCTGAATTCCGTCAATCAGTCCGCAAAACCGGTTGGCTGTCTGCACCAGCTCCATGAACTGAACGCTGTCGCGTCCGCGCATACCTTGCTCCCAACCACTGCTTTCCAGTACCGGCAGCGACATTGCCGTAACGCCGCGATGTACTGCCCCTGAATCCAGTTTAGTCGGAAATTGAAAAAATGCGCGGGCCGGGTTTCACCATCAACCGGGCTCAGATTTCCACCATGTCGAAATCTTCCTTGCCGGCGCCGCAGTCCGGGCACACCCAGTCGTCCGGGACATCTTCCCAGCGCGTGCACGGTGCAATCCCTTCCTCGGGCAGGCCTTTTTCTTCGTCATATACAAAACCGCATACGGTGCATTCCCAGGTTTTGAAGGTGCTCATCAGGTGTTTTTCTCCTTTTTCAGTGCGTTTTTTCGTCATTGTCGGGTTACGCTGCGCTAACCCGACCTGCGGGTGGTACGGGTTTTGGTGTAGTGCGTGGTTTGTGGGTTGTTGATCCGGGTTGAATTTGTTGGATTACGCTGCGCTAATCCAACCTACCAGGTCTGGTGGTTACTGTAGGTCGGGTTAGCACAGCGTAACCCGACACCGGATCATCCCGAACAACCACAAATACCCGCTGTAATGCTACAATAGTCCCAAAAGCAAAAGGTTACCCACACATGGAAGCAAAAGCTGCGGTTTACCGCCTTATTCCCGCACAAAACCGGCAGGATTGCCCGGTATGACACAACCGCAGTCATCCGTACCGGTAGTGATGGTATTTTCCGGCAACGACCCCAGCGGTGGTGCCGGTATCCAGGCCGATATCGAGGCGCTGATGAGCCACGGCTGCCACACCGCGCCCGTGGTCACCACGCTGACCATCCAGGATACCCAGAACGTGGTCGGCTACACGCCACTGGATGGCGAGCTGATCATGGAACAGGCCCGCACGGTCCTGGAAGACATGCCGGTGGCTGCCTTCAAGCTGGGGCTGCTGACCAGCAGCGAAGCGGTACAGGCCATTCATGCGGTGCTCGAGGATTACCCGGATATTCCCGTGATCATGGACCCGGTACTGGCCAGCGGCAATGGCCACATGCTGGCCGACGATGATGTGGTCGAAAGCATGAACGAACTGTTGCTGCCGCAGGTAACGGTACTGACCCCCAACAGCATGGAAGCACGCCTGCTGGCGCCGCAGGCGGACACGCTGGACGCCTGCGCCATGGCGCTGCTGGAACGCGGCGTCGAATTCGTGCTCATTACCGGCACCCATGAAAACACCCCGGAAGTAAAAAACACCCTGTACGCCAACAACCGCATCCTCGATACCTTCAACTGGGAACGCCTGGAAGGCAGCTTTCACGGTTCCGGCTGCACACTGGCCGCCAGCATCGCCGGCCTGCTGGCGCAGGGCCTGGAACCGTTCAGCGCCGTACACGAAGCCCAGGAGTACACCTGGCAGGCCCTGTCGGAAGCCTACCGCATCGGCATGGGCCAGCAGATACCCAACCGGCTGTTCTGGGCCCGCGGCGAGGATGACTAGCGTTCCCGGATTCCACACCCTGAGCCCATGATAGCCCGTTCCACAGCGACAGAAACCAGGCCGGCGTTACGCGGCCTGTACGCGCTTACCGACGCTGCCCTGCAGGCTCCCGAACAACTGGCCGAAAGGGTATCGCTGGCCATCGACGGCGGCGCCACGCTCATCCAGTACCGCGACAAATCCGGTCATGCCCGTGTGCGCCTGCAGCAGGCACGCACCCTGGCCGATTTGTGCCGTGCCCGTGGCGTCCTGTTCATTGTCAACGATGACGCGGCACTTGCCGCCGCCTGCGACGCCCACGGCGTGCATCTCGGCAGGACAGATATGGATCTGCGCGCCGCGCGTAGACTGCTGGGCAACGAGGCACTTATCGGGGTGTCCTGCTACAACGATCTGTCGCTGGCACGCGCAGGCGCTGCCGGCGGCGCCGACTACCTTGCGTTCGGTCGTTTTTTCCCGTCACGCACCAAACCGGCCGCGGTGCAGGCCGACCCGGCCCTGCTCCGGCAGGCCAAACGGGAACTGTCGCTGCCGATTGCCGCCATCGGCGGCATTACACCGGACAACGCCGGTGAACTGCTCGCAGCCGGCGCGGATATGCTGGCGGTTGTACACAGTGTGTTTGCGGCCACGGATATCCGGGCTGCAGCAACGGCTATCAGCGGATTGTTTACGTATTGAGGGAAACTCTGATCCATTCTTTTCCGTCATTCCGGCGCATGCCGGAATGACGAATAAACCAGAGTTTCGTTGATTTTTTTAATCCCCTGATGATCGGGGGAAGAACAGGCACTTTCAAGGAACACACCATGTCGAAATCCCAGCAACTATTCGAGGCTGCCCAGGTGCATATCCCCGGCGGCGTCAATTCACCGGTACGCGCTTTCGCGGGCGTCGGTGGCAGCCCGGTCTTTTTCAGTCGCGGCTCCGGCCCCTATCTTTTCGATGCCGACGGCAAACGCTACGTGGATTATGTCGGCTCATGGGGACCCATGATCGGCGGGCACTGTCACCCGGACGTGGTACACGCGGTGCGCGAAGCGGCCGCCAACGGACTGGGATTCGGCGCACCGACAGAAATCGAGACGCGCATGGCCGACCTGCTGTGCGAGCTGGTGCCATCGCTGGAACAGGTCCGCATGGTCAACTCCGGGACCGAAGCCACCATGAGCGCCATCCGGCTGGCGCGCGGTTTTACCGGCCGGGATACCATCGTGAAATTCGAGGGCTGCTATCACGGTCACTCGGATTCGCTGCTGGTCAAGGCCGGCTCCGGCGCCCTGACACTGGGCGTGCCCACCTCGCCGGGCGTGCCGGCCGACCTGGCAAAATACACCGTCACACTCGAATACAACAACGCCGACCAGGTGCGCAGCGCATTTGCCGACATCGGTGAACAGGTCGCCGCCATCATCGTCGAACCGGTCGCCGGCAACATGAACTGTGTACCGCCCGTGCCCGGCTTCCTGCAGGCGCTGCGCGAAGTCTGCGACCAGTCCGGCAGCGTACTGATCTTTGACGAGGTCATGACCGGCTTCCGCTTCGCCACCGGCTGTGCCCAGCAGTACTACAGCGTCATGCCGGACCTCACCACGCTCGGCAAGGTCATCGGTGGCGGCCTGCCGGTCGGCGCGTTTGGCGGGCGCAGGGACATCATGCAGCACATTGCGCCCACCGGCCCGGTCTACCAGGCCGGCACCCTGTCCGGCAACCCGGTGGCCATGGCCGCCGGACTGGCCACCCTCAACCTGGTACAGCAACCGGGTTTCCACCAGCGGCTGGAAAACAGCACCACGGAACTGCTGACGGGCCTGCGCGAACGGGCACAGGCGGCCGGGATTCCTTTCCTTACCAACCAGGTCGGCAGCATGTTCGGCCTGTTTTTCAGCGACCGCGAAACCATCACCGGCTTTGTAGACGTGCAGGCTTGCGACCAGGCTCGCTTCAAGGCCTTTTTCCACGCCATGCTGGAGCGGGGTGTCTACCTGGCGCCTTCCGCCTTTGAAGCCGGTTTCCTGTCATCGGCGCACGATCACAACGCGCTGCAGGCCACGCTGGATGCCGCGGAGCAATCCTTTGCCGAACTGTAAACGTAATGAACCGTCCTCCCGGCGCAGGCCGGACCACAGCGCCCGCGCGTTGAACGCCCGCAGCGGCAGCACGCCAGGCTTGCCCGCGTAGAGCCCATGGAAGCCCTGCTCACTGACCTGATGCTGTGGATCAAGGCCCACCCGCACTGGGCCGGGCTGGTGGTGATCGTGGTATCGGCACTGGAATCCTTCCTGGTGGTCGGCCTGTTCGTGCCGGGCACCGTGGTCATGTTCGGCATCGGCGCCATGATCGCCGCCGGCAGCATGGAGCTGATGCCGACCCTGGTACTGGCCGCCGTCGGCGCCGTCATCGGTGACGGCACCAGTTACTTTATCGGGCGCCACTACCATCAGCGCCTGCGGGTGATATGGCCGTTCCGCAACTACCCGATGATGATCAGCCGCGGCGTGGATTTTTTCCACAAGCACGGCGGCAAAAGCATTGTGCTGGCCCGCTTCGTGGGACCGGTGCGCCCCCTGCTGCCTGCCGTCGCCGGCATGCTGAACATGCCCGCGCGGCGCTTTTTCCTGGTCAACAGCCTGTCCGCCATCCTGTGGGCGCCCGCCTACATACTGCCCGGGGTGCTGTTTGGCGCCTCGCTGGGTATCGCTGCGGAAATCGCCGGGCGCCTGGCGGTGCTGCTGGTGATCCTGGTGGCGCTGCTGTGGTTCTCCTGGTGGTCGATGCGCCGCCTTTCGCGCACCCTGCAACCCCATGCGCTGAGCGTACAGCAACGCATCCTGGACTGGTCACGCAGGCATTCGCACATTGAACCGCTGGCAGCCGCACTGCTGGACCCCGAACATCCCGAGGCGCGCGGCATGACGGTGCTGACCGCCCTGCTGGTGCTGGCCAGCTGGGCAATACTGACCATCCCTTCCCACCTGACCACGGACAACCTGCTCGGCAACCTGGACCTGTACCTGTACCACTGGTTGCAATCCCTGCGCAGCCCGCTGGGTGACCGGCTGATGATCATCACCACCGAGATCGGCGACGGACGGGTGCTGTACGGCTTCACCCTGGTGCTCAGCCTGGTGCTGTTGCTGCGCCGGCGCTGGCGGGCGGCCGTACACTGGCTGGTGACCGTAGGCATGGTCGGTCTGTTGACGCAGGCGCTGAAAAACCACACCGCAGTGGCCCGTCCGCCGCTGCTGGACAATTCACTGTTCAGTTACTCATTTCCCAGCGGGCACGCCAGCCTGTCGGTCGCCGTGTTCGGCTTCCTGGCGGTCCTGCTGGCGCGTGAACTGCGCAGCAGCTGGCACTGGCTGCCCTACTCCACCGCGGTGTTCCTGATCGTGGCCATCAGCTTTTCGCGGCTCTACCTGGGGGTCCACTGGCTGTCCGACATACTGGCCGGCTGGAGCCTGGGGCTGATGTGGGTGGCGCTGATGGGCATTGCCTACCGCAGGCACCCGGCGCCCGCGGTCTCGACCCGGATACTGGCGCCGATTGCCATCGTCACGCTGGTATTGTTGGCCAGCCTGCACAGCTCGCTGAAACTGGAACAGGACCTGGCACTGTACCGGCCGGCCGCCATTACCCCGGTCACCCTGACAAAAAGCGACTGGCTGGCAGGTGGCTGGCAGAATCTGCCGGCCTACCGTGATGACCTGAAAGGACGGCACAGCCAGCCACTCGACATCCAGTGGAACGGCTCACGGGAAGGCATCACCGAACGCATGCTGGCGGATGGCTGGCGGCGGCCGCACAGCCCGAACCTGCGCAACCTGCTCAAACTGTTTAACGGCGATGCAACGGTGCAGGAACTGCCGGTGCTGCCGCAGGTCCACCACGGTGAATCGCAACAGGTGTTACTGGTGCGCGACAGCGATGACGCTTCCAGGCTGCTGACACTGCGTTTATGGGAAAGCAGGTACCGCCTTGCCGAAGACCAGACTCCCCTGTGGGTCGGGGACATCAGCTGGCTGAGTGTCGATGCCAGCTACCACCTGTTCCGCTTTCTGCGCACCGAACGGGATTTCAGCGGCGCACTGGACCGGTTTCTGTCCCTCATGGACGCAAACGGAATCCACCAGGTACAGCGCCCCTTGCCGCAACGCGGCAACAACGAAACCAACTGGGATGGCCGCCTGTTGCTGGTCAGCAAAAAAACCCCGGAACACCGGTAGGAGCGCCGGCCTTCGGCGCGATGGTTGCAGCGCGCATTCGCAGTCAGGAGACCGCTACGGGTTAACTTGCTCCCCCTGTAGGAGCGCCGGCCTTCGGCGCGAAAGGTTGGGGCGGGCTTTCACGATCAGGAGACCGCTACGGCTTGTCGCGTCACGCTCCCCAGCGTGGTGACAGGGAATTTTCTATGCCCAGCTGGTCGAGGATGCGCGCCACGACGAAATCCACCAGGTCGGCGACGCAGGAAGGGTTCTGGTAAAAACCGGGATTGGGCGGCAGGATCACTACGCCGAGGCGCGCGAGCTTCAGCATGTTTTCCAGGTGGATGGCAGAAAACGGCGCTTCCCGCGGCACCAGCACCAGTTTGCGGCCTTCCTTGATGGTAACATCAGCTGCCCGTTCGATGAGGTTACTGCTGGTACCCGCGGCAATACCGGCCAGCGTGCCCGTGGTACAGGGGCACACCACCATGGCCTGCGGGGGACTGGAACCGCTCGCCACCGGCGCAGTCCACTCCTCGCGCCCGAAGACCCGCAGCTGATCGGGATCCGCGCCAAACTGTTCCGTCAGCACCCGCTGTATCCCGCTGGTCTGGCCCGGCAGTTTCAGGTCGGTTTCCATGTTGATCACGATCTGGCCGGGCGCCGAAATCATCAGGTCGACCGGCCTGCGCTGACCCAGCAACACTTCCAGCAGGCGCAATGCATAGGCTGCCCCGGAGGCACCGGTGATGGCAAGTGCAAGCGGGTTGTGATTGTATGCATTCGTTGTGTCTGTTTGATTCATTGTTCTCGCTCTATCCATTGATGCGTTCGTGACCAACCGCTTTTCCGGATGCCGGTGACTCAGCGCACGGCCAGTTGTGCCAGCAATTTTTCGTGTATGCCGCCAAAGCCGCCGTTACTCATCACCACCAGCCGGTCACCGGGTTGCGCCTGTTCTATAATCGAAGTCACCAGCGCATCGACGTCATCCATGACCACCAGCGGTGCGGTCAGGCCGGCCGTGGCTTCCTGCAGATCCCACGACAGATCATCCGGCTGGAACAGCCAGACCGCGTCCGCATCCGCAAGCGAGGACGCCAGCCGGTCACGGTGGACACCCAGCCGCATGGTATTGGAACGCGGCTCCAGGATGGCCAGCAGACGCCCGCCGTCACCACTTTTCTTCAACCCGGCGAGCGTCGTGGCAATGGCCGTCGGATGGTGGGCGAAATCATCGTACACGGATACGCCACCGACCTCACCGCGCAGTTCCAGGCGACGCCTGACACCCTTGAACGTATGCAGCGCCGCGATTGACTGCTCGACCGGCACGCCGACGTGCCGGGCCGCGGCGATGGCGGACAGCGCATTGTGCATATTGTGGGTGCCCAGCTGACCCCACCGGACTTCACCCTGCGGCCTGCCATCCAGCAGCACCCGGAAATGACTGCCGTCCGCGGCGATGACTTCCCCCTGCCACTGTGCCGGGAACGTTTGTGCCGAAACGGTTTCCACGGCACTCCAGCAGCCCATGTCCAGCACTTCAGAGAGATTCCCGTCATTGGCATTCACCACCACCAGGCCGTTGCCCGGCACGATCCGCAGCAGGTGGTGAAACTGGCGCTGGATCGCCGCCAGGTCCGGGAAGATATCGGCATGGTCGAATTCCAGGTTGTTGAGTACCAGGGTGCGTGGACGGTAGTGGACGAACTTGGAGCGCTTGTCAAAGAACGCGGTATCGTATTCGTCCGCCTCGACCACGAAAAAGGGGGTTTTGCCCAGCCGCGCAGAGACCCCGAAATTGGCGGGCACCCCGCCAATCAGGAAACCGGGGGCAAGACCGGCCGCCTCGAGTATCCAGGCCAGCATGCTGGCCGTGCTGGTTTTGCCGTGGGTACCGGCCACCGCCAGCACCCAGCGTCCCTGCAACAGGTGCCCGGACAGCCACTGCGGACCCGAGGTGTAGTTCAACCCGCGGTCCAGCATCGCTTCGACGGCGGGGTTGCCACGACTCATGGCATTGCCCACCACCACCTGGTCGGGCGCCGGATCCAGGTGGCTCGCCGCATAGCCCTGCAGCAGTTCGATACCCTGCTCCTGCAACTGGGTGCTCATGGGGGGATAGACACTGGCATCCGATCCCTGCACTTCGAATCCCGCTTCCCGCGCCAGGATCGCCAGCCCCCCCATGAATGTGCCGCAGATACCCAGAATATGAATTTTCATGATCGCTGTTCGGTCTCGTCCGTTTGTTATCAGGTTCCTGTCACCGGCGGGAACAGGGTTTCCAGCAGGCTGATCACCAGGATGGTCTGCAGTCCGGCTACCAGCAGGCCTGTGCCATAACGCACAGACAGGGCGTGTCGGTAGATATGCGCCTGTACAGCGATACCCCACACCAGCAGCATCAACCAGCCCAATACCAGGGTGCCGGTCGGCCCCTCACCGGACTGAGCCTGCGCAGCCTGCTGCACCAGGGGCAGGCCCGCCAGGCCCAGCACAGCCCCGGTTCCCGCCAGCGCGGTGAGCGTTTGCAGGTAACGCGCGGTATGACGGGTCAACCGTAGTACCGACCAGCTAAACCATACCATGACCAGCGTATCCAGCGCCGTCATACCCAACGACACTGGCCAGCCTGAACTGGTCCGTGCCTGCAGCAGGTCCATGGACAGGTACGCCAGCAGGGCGCCGCCCAGTGCCTTCAGCGACAGCGGGTCTGCCTGGGGGGCACGACGGAGCAGGCACTGTTCCAGCCAGGAGACCAACCACCTTGTGACCTGCATTTGTTTCACTTCCCCACTGTCTGCCTTTACAAGGCCGGTATGTCGAACTATGGTGACTCCATACGGCGACACCTGGATTATATATGAGGCGGGACGAATGGATTTAAGCGCTCTCGAAAACCGTGTACACGCCATCCGGTTGCACATCCATGCACCCGACGGGCGGGTGCATCGCGTCGGCGACAACGGCCCGCTGATCGACTGGCACCTGCACACGCCGCACACCCTGCCCGCCATTCTCAAACGCCCGGAAATCAACCTGGGCAACAGCTATGTCCGCGGTGAATGGGATGTCGATACGCGGCGGCTCGCCGACCTGGTCCAGACCCTGGTTTCAAAACGCGCCCGGGCGCACTGGCTGCCCGGAAACTGGTTACGGCAACTGCGCGCCAGGTTGCCGCACAGCCACAGGGCGAAAGCCCTGCCGCGCTGGCAGGATACCAGCCTGTGGACCGCGCGCCTGTGCCTGGGTGACCAGCCGTTTCACGGCTGCCCGCTATACAGTGAGCCGGGCATGCCCCTCGAGCAGGCGCAACGCACCCGTTTTCGCAGCATTGCCGCACGCCTGCAGATCCGACCCGGCCAGCAACTGCTGGACCTGAATGCCGGCTGGGGCGCGCTGCCGCTGTTCCTGGCCGAACAGACCGGCGCCCGGATCACGGCCCTGGTAAAAAGCCGTGAACAACTGCGCTACGCACAGAGTGAAGCGCGCCGCCGCGGGCTGGAAGCCTCCGTGCATTTCAGGCCGGGCAGCTTTCACCAGTGCCGGGGACGCTTTGACCGCGTACTGGCCAGCGGCTTTTTTGAGGCCTACAGCGAACTGACTTACCCGGTTCTGTTTCAACGCATCGCTGAACTGCTGCAGGACGACGGATTCGTGTGGTTGCAGGTAACCGGTCGCAGCCAGGACACCGCACTCAGCCACCGCTGGTACCAGCGCCAGCTACCTTCCCCGCACAGCCTGCCGCTGCTGTCAGACCTTGCCAACGCAATGCAAACCACCGGCTTGCGCCCCCTGTTGCTCGAAGACCAGACCGCGCACCAGGTTCAGAACCTGGATAACCAGGCCCGGCGCTTCCATCGCCACCGCTGCAACATCAGCAAACGTTTCGGGGAAACGCGCACACGCTACTGGGAATTCAAGCTCGCCAGCCAGGCCACGGCCATGCGTTGGGGGCAGCTGAGCCAGTACGAGCTGCTGCTGGGTAATACACGCAGCACCTGCCCCGTTTTCGACCAGGCCCTGCAGTTGCCGGCAGCGCGTTTGCCGACGGCGATTACCGACCGGATACCGGGGCTGACCAGGCCGACCTGAGAAGCGCGGTCAGGGGACCGCTCCTGCGGGTTAGCGCTTTCGCGCGGGTCTTTTTTTCGCGGCCTTTTTCTTTGTGGTTTTTTTCGCCACTTTTTTCCGGCTCACGGTCTTTTTCTTCACCGGGGCCTTTTTGGCCGCTGCCTTCTTTTTCGTCACTGCTTTCTTTTTAGCCACTTTTTTGGCGGACACTTTTTTCGTCACTGCTTTTTTCTTCGCCACCTTTTTGCCGGTGACGGTTTTTTTCGTTACGGCCTTTTTCCGACTGACCGTCTTCTTCTTGCTGGCGGTTTTTTTCTTCACCTGCGTTTTTTTCTTCGCTCCCGCTTTCTTTGCCACCGCCTTTTTCCCGGCCGCCGGTGCTGCAACGGCCTTCTTCGTCGTTTTGCCGCTGCCACCGGCTTTGGCGGCCGACCCGTCCGCGGCGGTATTTTGCTTGCGCGCTACGGCACGGCGAATGGCGGCCGATCGGTCGCGGCTTCCCAGCGTGGCGCGGACTTCCTCAACCGCCTTGCTGAGCGCCCTGAACACATCCTGGATTTCACCGCTGCCCTGGATCACCCGCAGCCGGCCCTGTTCCCGGTAGCGTTCCACCACTGGCAGGGTCTGGGTCTCGTAGATGCGCAGGCGATTGCCTATGGTCTCTTCATTGTCGTCGGAGCGGCGTTTCAGGCGCCCGCCACACACATCGCAACTGTCATCCATGCGCGGGGGAGCATAGAACATGTTGTAACTGGCGCCACAACTGACGCAGGTGCGGCGACCCAGCAGACGCTGCAGGATACTGTCCACCTCGACCTCGATGAGCACCGCCAGGTCGATCGGCCGGCCGAGTTCCTCGAACAGTTCGTCCAGCTGTTCCGCCTGCGCCAGGTTGCGCGGAAATCCATCGAGGATAAAACCCTGGCGCGCATCCGGCTGCTGCATCCGCTCACGGATCACGCCCATGACGATCTCGTCCGATACCAGCTTGCCGGCATCCATCACCGCCTTGGCGGCCTTGCCCAGCGGGGTTCCGGCCGCCACGGCCTTGCGCAAAAGGTCACCGGTGGAGATTTCGGGGATCTTGTATTGCTCGGCCAGTAGCTGTCCCTGGGTCCCTTTTCCACACCCCGGCGCGCCTAAAAGTACAAGTCTCATGCTGCTGTCTCGCTCTTTATCTCTTTGTTATTAAAGGATACTTCTGACCCTTACCCGGCGCCCCGAAGATTCGGAATAATAAAAGAATTTTCATGGGGACATTCAATTTTTTGCATGGCTGAATCACCGAACAGTGATTAAGCTACCGCCTGCACAAGGCCGAAGTCAAACAAAGCACCTGAATTTTATTGCTTTTTGCTCTATGCTTTAGCGCCTTTTTCAAACCCGCGGGGACCATCCAGACCAGCATGAGCGGAATTCCTGACTATTCAGACAGCGAATTGTGGATCATAAATTCCACGCTCGAAGAGCGCTACGGCCAACCGGTCGAGGTGCAGCTGGCTGAGTCCGAGATGCGCCTGGACCGGGGCAGAACCGAGCTGGCCGTCTGTCCTACCGCGTACTGGGAGGTGGATGGCTGTCACTTCGTGATCGTCAAAACCGGCGACAACCGTTACCGCTGCCAGTTCTTTTACCGAATTCACCAGATGTACGGCACCGGCGTGGAGGAATACGACGACCTCACCGAGTGTGTCGTCAGCCTGCTGCAGGTCCAGGCGGATCACCATGCCGCTGAACACGCCGAAGGCAGCAACCCGTAATTTCAATGCAACAGCCAGGAGACTTTTGATGGCGAAATCCACAGGAAAGAAAAACGCATTCTACGCGCAGTCGGGCGGTGTGACCGCCGTCATCAACGCCAGTGCCTGCGGCGTGATCGAGACCGCACGCCAGCACAAGGACCGCATCGGCAAGGTCTACGCCGGCCGCAACGGCATCATCGGCGCACTGACCGAGGACCTGATCGACACCAGCAAGGAATCGGCACGCGCCATCGCCGCGCTGCGCCATACCCCGAGTGGTGCCTTCGGCTCCTGCCGCTACAAGATGAAAAGCCTGGAAGCCAACAAGCGCGAATACGACCGCCTGATCGAAGTCTTCGCGGCGCACAACATCGGCTACTTCTTTTACAACGGCGGCGGCGACTCGGCCGACACCTGCCTGAAAGTCTCACAGCTGTCGAAGGCCACCGGCTATCCCATCCAGGCCATCCATGTACCCAAGACGGTAGACAACGACCTGCCGATTACTGACAACTGCCCGGGCTTCGGCTCCGTGGCCAAGTACATCGCCGTTTCCACCCGCGAGGCCAGCTTCGACGTCGCATCCATGTGCGCCACCTCCACCAAGATCTTTGTGCTGGAAGTCATGGGCCGCCACGCCGGCTGGATTGCTGCAGCCGGCGGTATGGCTGCTACCGAGGACACCGACCTGCCGATCGTGATCCTGTTCCCGGAAGTGAAATTCAGCCAGACAAAATTCCTCAAACTGGTAAAGGAAAAGGTGAAGCAGTATGGCTACTGCTCCATCGTCGTTTCTGAAGGCGTACAGGACCGTTCCGGCAAGTTCCTCGCCGACCAGGGGCTGAAGGATGCCTTCGGTCATGCCCAGCTGGGTGGTGTGGCGCCGGTGATCGCCGGCCTGATCCGCGACAAGCTGGGTTACAAGTACCACTGGGCCGTGGCGGACTACCTGCAGCGCGCCGCACGCCATATCTCCAGCAAGTCCGACGTGGAGCAGGCCTACGCCATGGGCAAGGCCGCGGTGGAAATGGCGCTGGCCGGCAAGAACTCGGTCATGCCGACCATCAAGCGCACCTCCAGCAAGCCCTACCGCTGGAAGATCGGCGAAGCGAAGCTGTCGCGCGTGGCCAACGTCGAAAAGATGATGCCCATGAGCTTCATCAGCAAGGACGGCTTTGGCATCACCAAAAAATGCCGCGATTACCTCGAACCCCTGATCGCCGGCGAAGACTACCCGCCCTACGGCAAGGACGGCATGCCGAAATACGTGCAGCTGAAAAATACCGCCGTGCGGAAAAAACTGGCCGGCTTCAAGGTGAAGTGACTCCAATCACCCGCAGGAGCGGTCCCCTGACCGCGAATCGCGAGTCGAAACTGAGCATTCGCGGTCAGGGGACCGCTCCTGCGGGGCTCTACGGCAATACAGGCAAAAGCAGATGCATCCATGACCCTTGCAAAAGCACGAGAACTGTTAGGCGTCCAGGCCAGCATGGGTGGCGGCTATAACCGTAACGGGGCAAAACTGATTCTTGCCGAGGTGCAAAAGGAACACGGACAAGTTGCCACAGATCAATTAATTCGCGAGTTCGATCTGGAACAATTGTTCGGCTTCAAACCGGGCGCGGAATTCAGGGCGCCCTGAATCGTAATGCAAAACGGATCAATGAGTTCACACTCGATTGATCACGGCTGGTGATGTAGTGATGTAGGTTGGATTAGACGCGCAGCGTCGTAATCCAACGCAGCGGTTGAAAACAGCAATTTATTGCTGGATTACGGCGCTTTGCGCCTAATCCAACCTACCGGATGTACGGGATATGTCCGGGTCGGTTTTCTGACCCGGTGGACGAATTTAAAACAGTGGTCGTCGGAGGAAACACCATGTCAACAGAATTGATCTTTGCGCTGGTCTGCGCGGGCGCCGCCATCGCCTATGGCGTTTTTGCGGTGCAGTGGATACTCGCCAAACCGGCCGGCAACGAGCGCATGCAGGAAATCGCTCAGGCAATTCAGGAAGGCGCCAAGGCCTATCTCAACCGCCAGTACACCACCATCGGCATGGCCGGTATCGTCGTGCTGGTCCTGATCGGTGCCTTCATCGGCTGGCCGACGGCCACCGGCTTTGCGATCGGTGCAGTATTTTCGGGCATGGCCGGCTACATTGGCATGAACATATCAGTGCGTTCCAATGTGCGCACCGCGCAGGCCGCCAACAACGGGCTGGATGCGGCCATGCAGATCGCTTTCCGCGGCGGCGCCATTACCGGCATGCTGGTGGTGGGCCTGGGCCTGCTGGGTGTGGCCGGTTACTACTCCATCCTGCTGGCCATGAACGTGGAAGACCCGATTCATCCGCTGGTCGGACTGGCCTTCGGCGGCTCACTGATCTCCATCTTTGCCCGACTGGGTGGCGGTATTTTTACCAAGGGCGCCGACGTCGGCGCTGATATCGTCGGCAAGGTGGAAGCCGGCATCCCTGAAGATGACCCGCGTAACCCCGCGGTGATCGCCGACAACGTCGGTGACAACGTTGGTGACTGCGCCGGCATGGCCGCTGACCTGTTCGAGACCTACGCGGTTACCGTGGTCGCCACCATGCTGCTGGGCGGCCTGATGATGAAAGACTTCGCCGTGCAGGCGGCCACCTACCCGCTGGTGCTGGGTGGCGTATCCATCATTGCCTCGATCATCGGCACCTTCTTTGTCAAGGCGCGTGACGGTGGCAAGATCATGAACGCCCTGTACCGCGGCCTGATCGTGGCGGGTATCC
>DRQL01000276.1 GCA_011371465.1 Gammaproteobacteria bacterium
CACCGCGCTCAGGGTGTGCACCAGGTGGGCGTCCTGCAACAGGTCGCGGCTTTGCACAAACGCGGGGAAATCCATGGCCAGGCCGCTGATCGACAGCAGTGCCCCGCCGATGACCACCGCCCAGAACCAGGCCTTCTGTCCGGCATTGATCTTGCCCGAACTCGGGTGCCTGCCGCCCAGGTAACCGCCCGCGTGCAAAAACCAGGCAATATCGACCTTGAATTTGAACAGGGCCTCGCGCAGGTAGGCAAAAAACATCAGCACCAGTGCCAGGATGAACAGTGGCCCGCTCAGGTTGTGCGCCCACTTGCAGAATGCGGCCGTGGCGCTGAAGCCTTCCGGACCCAGCCAGGGAATCAATACCCAGCGGCCATACAGCAACACCAGCCCGGTCAACATCAGCACCAGGAACACCACAGCCATGAACCAGTGGATCCAGCGGTCGGCGGTCGAGTAACGCTGAATCAGCCGTCCCGAGCGGCCGGCCATGATGCGGATGCGGCCACGGATCAGGAAATACAGTACAAACAGGCCAATGACACCGGCAAATACCACCGCACTGTAGGGTGCCAGTTGCTGCATGCGGTACTGGCGCCACTGCTCGCCCCTGGCGCTGATCAGCGTACCCGTATCGACGCCCTGCACCTGGCTGTCGCCGGGTACTGCCTGGCGCACGTCACGCCACAGGTCGGTACCAGGATCCGGCACCGCGCCGGAACCCTGTACATAGGCCAGCGCATACGGCGCCAAGGGCACCAGCAGCACCATCGCCAGCAGCAGCAACATGGCGCCGATCATGAAGCGGTACTGCCCTGTGGCCTGCATAGCGGTCTTCAATCCGGGCTGCTGGTCTTGTTGTCCAGACCTCGCGCGCGGCGTTGCCCTCCCCCGCCATAGGCAGTAGCCCAGCCCCAGGAAAACCCGGTGGCACCGCGGTAGGCTACCCGCTCGCGGTAAATATCGGCAACCGTATCGCCGTCACCGGCAATCAGCGCTTTGGTGGCACACATCTCGGCACACAGCGGCAGCTTGCCTTCGGCCAGGCGGTTACGCCCGTACTTGCGGTATTCCGCATCCGAATGATCCGGCTCCGGACCACCGGCGCAGAAGGTGCACTTGTCCATCTTGCCGCGATCACCAAAGGCACCGTCTTTCGGAAACTGCGGGGCGCCAAAGGGGCAGGCAAAGAAACAGTAGCCGCAACCGATACAGATATCCTTGTTGTGCAGCACCACACCGTCGTCGGTGACATAAAAACAGTCCACCGGGCATACCGCCTTGCAGGGTGCATCGGAACAATGCATGCACGCTACCGAGATAGAGCGTTCACCGGGTGATCCGTCGTTGATGGTCACCACCCGTCGCCGGTTTACCCCCCAGGGAATATTGTTCTCGTTCTTGCAGGCGGTCACGCAACCGTTGCATTCGATACAGCGCTTGGCATCAAGTAGAAATTTCATTCTGGCCATGGTCTTGCTCCTTCGTCAGGCGCGCGAAATGCGGCACAGGGAAACCTTGGTTTCCTGCATCTGGGTAACCGAGTCATACCCGTAGGTGAAGGCCGTGTTACAGGCTTCGCCCAGGATGTAGGGATCACTGCCTTTGGGATACTTGTCGCGCAGATCCCTGCCCTGGAAGTGGCCGCCAAAGTGGAACGGCATCCAGATGACGCCGGGCGCCATGCCTTCCTGGGTGATTTTGGCCATGACCTTGATACGGCCGCCGTCTTCCGGGCTTTCCACCCAGATCATATCGCCGTGCTTGATGCCGGCGTTGTTGGCATCCACAATATTGATTTCCGCGAACATGTGCTGCTGCAGTTCTGCCAGCCAGGGATTGGAACGGGTCTCGTCACCGCCGCCTTCGTATTCCACCAGCCGGCCGCTGGTCATGATCAGTGGATAGTCTTTTGAATAATCTATGGCCTGGATCGAGGCGTAGCGCGTAGGCAGACGATAAAACGACTTGCGATCCTCATAGGTGGGGTATTTGCTGACCAGGTCGCGGCGGCTGGTATACAGGGCTTCGCGGTGAATGGGCACCGGGTCCGGAAACGTCCACACCACGCTGCGTGCCCTGGCATTTCCGAACGGGGCACAACCGTGCTTGATGGCCACCCGCTGAATGCCACCCGAACGGTCGGTCTTCCAGTTCTTGCCTTCGGCCAGCTGTTTTTCTTCGTCGCCAAGATCCGTCCACCAGCCCAGTTTCTTGAGCATGTCGGCGGTAAATTCAGGATACCCGTCCCGGATTTCCGAACCTTTACTGTAGACGCCGTCAGCCAGCAGGTTGACCCCGTTGTGTTCCACCCCGAAACGGGCACGGAAAGTCAGGCCGCCCTTGGCGACCGGCTTGCTCATGTCATACAGGTTGGGTGTACCCGGGTGTTTCAGTTCTGCAGTGCCCCAGCAGGGCCAGGGCAAACCGTAATACTCGCCATTACAGGCCCCGCCCTTCGCTTCCAGGCTGGTGAAATCAAACGTATGCCAGTTTTTCTGTTGCAGCTTGAGGCGCTCCGGGCTCTGCCCGGTATACCCGATGGTCCACATCCCCTTGTTGAACTCGCGGGTGATGTCCTCGATCAGCGGTTCATCGTTGTTGACCTCGATGTGCTTGCACAACTGCTCGCCAAAACCCAGCTTGCGGGCCAGCTTGTACATGATGGTGTGATCCGGCAACGATTCGAACAGCGGCTCGATCACCTTGTCGCGCCACTGCAGGGAACGGTTGGAAGCCGTCACCGAACCGTAGGTCTCGAACTGGGTCGCCGCCGGCAGCAGGTACACCCCGTCCTTGCGGTCGTGCATGACTGCGGAGACCGTTGGATAGGGATCGATCACCACCAGCAGGTCCAGTTTTTCCATGGCCTTTTTCATTTCCGGCCCACGGGTCTGGCTGTTGGGGGCGTGCCCCCAGAACACCATGGCCCGCACATTGTCTTTCTGGGCGATGTTGGCCTTGTCTTCCAGCACGCCGTCGATCCAGCGCGACACCGGGATGCCCTTGGTGTTCATGGGTCTGGCGGGTTTACCCTTGACCTGCTCGTAACTGCCCTGGTCGAAGCGACCGGCCACCCACTCGTAGTCCAGGTCCCACACTTTCGACCAGTGTTTCCAGGCACCTTCGGACAGGCCGTAGTAACCCGGCAGGGAATGGCTCAGGACACACATATCCGTGGCGCCCTGCACATTGTCATGGCCGCGGAAGATATTGGTTCCGCCGCCACTGACGCCCATATTGCCGAGCGCCAGCTGGAACACGCAGTAGGCGCGCGTATTGTTGTTGCCAATGTGGTGCTGGGTACCTCCCATGCACCAGATAAAGGTACCCGGCCGGTTTTTGGCCATCAGCCTGGCGGCCTGCAGGCAGAGGTCTTCACTCACGCCACTGACGCGCTCCACCTCTTCCGGCGTCCACTTCGCCACTTCCGCGCGGATTTCATCCATGCCGTAGACACGCTGGCTGATGAATTCCCTGTCTTCCCAGCCATTTTCGAAGATGTGCCAGAGTATGCCCCACACCACGGGTACATCCGTGCCGGGGCGTAAGCGGATATACAGGTCGGCATGCGCCGCCGTGCGCGTGAAGCGCGGATCGATGACGATCAGCGGCGCGTTGTTGCGTTCCCTGGCAAGAAACAGGTGCTGCATGGCGACCGGGTGCGCCTCGGCGGGGTTACCTCCG
>DRQL01000277.1 GCA_011371465.1 Gammaproteobacteria bacterium
AGTTGAGAAACTGCCCGTGTTCGTCGCGCTGCCAGGAACCCAGGTGCACTTCGTAGATCGACAGGGGGCTGTGCAGCCAGTCCCGCCCGGCGCGTGCTTCCATCCATGCCTGGTCGTTCCAGTTCCAGGTGCCGGGGCGGAAGGTTACCGATGCCGTGCCGGGGCGTAACTCAAAGGCCTGGCCATAGGGATCGGTTTTCAGGTGGATGCTGCCGTGTTGGCGGTTGCGGATCTCGTACTTGTAATTGCTGTGGGCGCCGATGCCTGGTATGAACAGGCTCCAGACACCGCTGCCACCACAGACGGACATGGGGTGTTGCCGGCCATCCCAGTGGTTCCAGTCGCCTACCACACTGACGCGCTCCGCACCGGGCGCCCACACGGCAAAGCGTGTGCCCTGTATGCCGTCCACTTCGCAAAGGTGTGCGCCAAGAAACCGGTAGGCGTGCAGGTGACGGCCTTCCCCGAACAGGTGCAGGTCCAGGTCGCCCGGTTGCACGGTAAAGCTGTAGGGGTCGTATGCCGAGCACTCCAGGCCATCCTCGTCGATCCAGGCCAGCTGGTAGTGCGCGGGCAGGTCGCCGGTGGCGCCGCGCCACTCGAACAGGTCGGTACCTTCGATGCGTGTCAGGGGGGCGCCGGTATCCGCAATACGCACCCCCTCGCTGCGGGGCAGGAAAACCCGGACCAGTTCCTGTTCCCCTTCACGTTGTACGCCCAGCACCTCGAACGGGTTGTGGTGACGCGCCTCGACGATGCGTGCCAGGGGTTCGGGGAGCGGGTGGTAGGGCGTTTTGGAATCCTGCGCCTGCGACGTCATAAGAAGCGATGTCTCTAATTCGTAAAAATGTTGGCTTTCCTGCAGCGGCACAGATGGTACCATAGGCAGTCAGGCAGTCAGGATGTTAGCACTTAATCCGCAGCTGTGTTGATGGATGACAGGGAGATTGCATGAATTCGGTGCCTACACCGCGCTTTGTTAGCCGGCTGACCCGCGATACGCTGGCGCTCATCCTCGCAGGGGGGCGTGGATCCCGGCTCAAGCAACTGACATTATGGCGTGCCAAGCCGGCCGTCCCGTTTGGCGGCAAGTTCCGCATCATCGATTTCCCGCTCTCCAATTGCATGAATTCCGGTATTCGCCGGGTGGGTGTCCTGACCCAGTACAAGGCGCACTCCCTGCTCCAGCATATCCAGCGTGGCTGGGGATTCCTGCGTGGCGAGTTCGGGGAATTCGTCGAACTGTTGCCGGCCCAGCAACGCATCGAGTCGTCCTGGTACGCCGGCACGGCCGATGCCGTCTACCAGAACCTGGACATTATCCGCAATCACCGGCCGGAATACGTGCTCATCCTCGCGGGAGACCACATCTACAAAATGGACTATGGTCCAATGATTGCGGCGCACGTCGAAAACGGTGCCGATATGAGCGTGGGTTGCCTGGAGGTGGACCTGGACATGGCGCGTGCCTTTGGCGTCATGACCACGGATGAAGATGGCCGGATCCGGGAGTTCAACGAAAAACCGTCATCCCCCGCACCCATGCCGGGCAGCGACGACACCGCGCTGGCGTCGATGGGTATCTATGTATTCAATACCCGTTTCCTGTTCGAACAGCTGATCAAGGACGCGGATGACCGGAATTCCAGCCATGACTTCGGTCACGACATCATTCCGGCCATCATCGACCGCTACCGGGTATTTGCCTACCCCTTCCGTGACGTGCAGAGCGGTCGCCAGGCCTACTGGCGTGACGTCGGCACGGTCGACGCCTTCTGGGCCGCCAACCTGGAACTGATCGGTGTCACCCCGGAACTGAACCTGTACGACCAGGACTGGCCGATCTGGACCTACCAGGAGCAGATGCCGCCGGCCAAGTTCGTTTTCGACAACGAGGAGCGGCGCGGTATGGCGGTGGATTCCATGGTATCCGGTGGCTGCGTGATATCGGGTGCCACCGTGCGCCATTCGCTGCTGTTCTCCAATGTGAAAATCAATTCCTACTCGGTATTGCAGCATGCGGTAGTGCTTCCCGACGTGGAAATCTCACGCCACTGCCGTATTCAGAACGCCGTGATCGACAAGGGCTGCCGTATCCCGGAAGGAACCGTGATCGGAGAGGATGCCGAGCAGGACGCCGAGCGTTTTCATGTCACCCCGGGCGGGGTAGTGCTGGTCACTCCCGAGATGATGGGGCAGGAACTGCACCATGTCCGCTGATGCCGGGTTGCACGTTGTGCTCTGCTGGCACATGCACCAGCCTCAGTACTGCGACCTCATCAGCGGGGAATACAAACTGCCGTGGACCTACCTGCACGCCATCAAGGACTATGCCGATATGGCCGCGCACCTGGAGGCGGTGCCCGACGCGCGCGCGGTGATCAACTTTGCCCCGGTGCTGCTGGAGCAGCTGGATGACTATGCCGCCCAGGTGAGCGGTTTCCTGCGTGACCACAAGGCGATCCGTGACCCGCTGCTGGCAGCGCTGGTATCCCCCGTGCTGCCCTCGCACCCCGAGCAGCGGCTGGAGCTGGTCAATAACTGCATGCGCGTCAACCGTACCCGTATCGTCGAGCGTTTCCCGGCCTACCGGCGCCTGTTCGAGCTAGCAGAGCCGTTCCTGCAGGACTGCACCGACCTGCTCTACGTCAGTGACCAGTTCCTTGCCGACCTGGTGTTCTGGTACCACCTGGGCTGGATTGCCGAGACCGTGCGGCGCAGTGACCTGCGTGTACAGCGCTGGCAGGAGCAGGGCAATAATTTTTCCCTGCACGATCGCCGTGAACTGCTGGTGCTGATCGGCGAGCTGCTGTCCGGCCTGGTGGACCGCTACGCGGAGCTGGCCGAACGTGGCCAGGTGGAACTGGCGATGTCACCCTATGCCCACCCCATCCTGCCGCTGATGCTGGACCTGCAGAGCGCCCGCGAGGCCATGCCGGACGTCCGGCTGCCCGAACTGGAGTTCTACCAGGACGGCGAACAGCGCGCGCACTGGCATCTGCGCGAAGGGATCAATGTCTTTGAACAGTATTTTCGCCGCAAGCCGGCCGGCTGCTGGCCTTCCGAGGGCAGTGTGAGCAAGGCAACGCTCCGCTTGCTGGAAGAGTACGGTTTCCGCTGGGCGGCCACCGGCGAGACAGTACTGCGCAACTCCCTGCGCGCGGCGCAGGGCGATGAGGCGGCCGTGGCTGCGGATGCCGTGTTGCAGGGCTACCGCGTAGACGACGGCAGGCTGACCTGTTTTTTCCGTGACGACAAGCTGTCCGACGAAATCGGCTTCAACTACTCGACCTGGCACGCGGACGATGCCGTGGCCAATTTTATCCATCACCTGGAGCGTATTGCCGAGGACAACCGGGAACGCAGGCTGGTGCTACCCGTTATTCTCGATGGCGAAAACGCCTGGGAGCATTTCCCGGAAAACGGTTACCATTTTCTGCGCGCACTCTATGAACGGCTCGCCGCGCACCCGACCCTGCGGTTGTCTACCTTCTCTGAATGCCTCGATGCCGACGTGGAAAGCGGCAGCCTGTCCGAACTGGTGAGCGGCTCCTGGGTCTATGGAACCTTCTCGACCTGGATCGGTGACCGCGACAAGAACCGTGGCTGGGATATGCTGGGCGATGCCAAGCGTGCATTTGACCAGGCAGTCAGCAGTGGTGGACTGAGTGGTGACCAGGTGCTGGCAGCCCAGTTGCAGCTGGCCGTCTGCGAGGGTTCCGACTGGTTCTGGTGGTTCGGCGACTACAACCCGGCCAATTCCGTGAGCGATTTCGAGGCCCTGTTCCGGCTGCACCTGTCCAACCTGTATCACCTGCTGGGGGTGGAGCCGCCCGAATACCTGGCGCACACTTTTGCCCGCGGCAGCGGTGACCCCAGCCTGGGTGGCGTGATGCGTCACGGCCAGGCCGGTGACTGACCGCTCGCGGCAGTAACCGTATGCAGTTGTTCAGCAAACGCCGCGCCGGCATCCTGTTACACCCGACCTCGCTGCCCGGCGCGGAAGGGAATGGCGACCTGGGACCGGATGCCTGCCGGTTCGTGGATTTCATCGCGGATTGCGGCCTGACGCTGTGGCAGACGCTGCCGCTGGGTCCGCCCCACGAAGACCTGTCACCCTACCAGTGCCTGTCTGTGCACGCCGGCAATTTCCGCCTGATCAGCCTGCAACTGCTGGTGGACCAGGGCTGGCTGGACGATGCCGTGCTGGACGAGTCCGGTGACCTGGACGCGCAACGCAAGGTGCGCCTGACGGCGGCCTACAATGGCTTCCAGCGCAAGGGGAGCGAGGAAGAGCGCGAGGCCTTCACGGCCTTTAAAAAAGAACACGCCCGCTGGCTGGATGATTTTGCTCTCTACCAGTCGATCCGCACCGCGCAGGGTGAACGGGCGTGGTATGACTGGCCGAAGGTGCTGCGTGACCGGGAACCGGATGCCCTGGAAAAGGAACGCAGGCGCCTTGCCGCGCAGGTGGAACAGGTGCGTTTCGAACAGTTCCTGTTCTACCGGCAATGGAAACAGCTACGCTGTTATGCCAACGACCGCGGCGTACTGCTGTTTGGTGATATCCCGATATTTGTGGCGCACGACAGTGCGGACGTGTGGGCGCACCGTGAATGGTTTACCGTTGGCGACGAGGGACAGCTGGAGGTGGTGGCCGGTGTGCCGCCGGACTATTTTTCCGACACCGGGCAGCGCTGGGGCAATCCCCACTACCGCTGGGATGCCCTGAAAAAAGACGGTTACGGCTGGTGGCTGGAGCGTATCCGGTCACAGATGGAGATGTTCGACCTGGTGCGCATCGATCACTTCCGCGGTTTCGAAGCGTACTGGGAGATCGACGCGCAGGCGGAAACGG
>DRQL01000278.1 GCA_011371465.1 Gammaproteobacteria bacterium
ATCGTGCCGGCCGATGTGCAATTGTTGCAGGGCGACTACCTGCTCATCGACCAATCGGCGCTGACCGGCGAGTCACTGCCGGTCAGCAAAAAACCGCAGGATGTTGCCTATGCCAACACCGTGGTTAAACAGGGTGAGATGCTGGCCGTGGTCGTCAATACCGGCATGCAGACCAACTTCCATACCGTGGTATCGCTGGTAGCCAGGGCCTCGCTGGAAGAACGCAGCCACTTCCAGAAGATGGTCATCAAGATCGGCAACTTCCTCATCATTCTCACGGTTGCGCTGGTGTTGCTGATTCTCATGGTGGCCCTGTTCCGCCACGAGAATTTCCTCGAGATCGCACGCTTCTCCCTGGTGCTGACGGTGGCCGCCATCCCGGTCGCGCTACCGGCGGTGCTGTCGGTCACCATGGCCGTGGGCGCCCTCAACCTGGCGCGTCGCCAGGCGATCGTCTCCAGGCTCACCGCCATCGAGGAACTGGCCGGGGTGGATGTATTCTGCTCCGACAAGACCGGCACCCTGACAAAGAATGAAATGCAGGTGGCCGACCCCGTGGTACTGCCGGGCCACGATGAGCGGGAACTGTTCCTCATCGCCGCACTCAGTTCCCGCGAGGAAAACCACGATCCCATCGAACTGCCGATCTTCACCCAGCTGCGCGAACATTTCGCAGACGTCGATGAAAGCGCCTACCGGCTGCAGAAATTCACCCCTTTCGACCCGGTGCGCAAGCGTACCGAGGCCGTCATCGGGCATCAGGGCAAAACCTTTACAGCCATCAAGGGCGCGGCCCAGGTGGTACTGGAGCTGGCCGCACCGCCGGAAGACCAGGCGAAACAGGTCATGCGGCAGGTGGATGAACTCGCATCGCGGGGCTATCGCACGCTGGCGGTGGCCCGGCAGGAAGACGGGCAGGTGGAACTGATCGGCCAGCTGCCGCTGTTCGATCCGCCGCGCGAGGATTCCGTGCAGGTCATCACCGACATGCGCGCCCACGGCCTGAAGGTAAAGATGGTCACCGGCGACAACATCGCCATCGCCCGCGAGATCGGCCACATGCTCGGCCTGACCGGCCGCGCCATCTTGCCCGATGAGTTGCGCGGCATCGGCAACGAGGAAATGCTGCTGCTTGCCAGGGTAATCGCTGAAGGCATCTACCGGAAACTGGCGCCCGGGGTAGACGAGGCCGAAGCGAAAGGCTTTGCAGCGCAGATCGTCGAGCAGGTTGAGAAGGCCTTCGAGACCAGCACCCTGTCTTCCGGCTACATCAAGACCCACGAGTCGGCCATCATCCACACCATCGAGGCCGTGGACATCTTTGCCGAGGTGGTGCCCGAGGACAAATACCTGATTGTCGACACCCTGCAGAAAGCCGACTACATCGTCGCCATGACCGGCGACGGTGTCAACGACGCCCCGGCGCTGAAGAAAGCCGACTGCGGTATCGCCGTGTCCAACGCCACCGACGCGGCGCGCGCTGCCGCCGACATCGTGCTCACCGCGCCGGGCCTGTCAGTCATCAACGAGGCCGTGAAACAGGCCCGCATCACCTTCGAGCGCATGAAGAGCTACTCCATCTTCCGCGTTGCCGAGACCATTCGCATCATCCTGTTCATGACGCTCAGTATCGTGGTGTTCAACTTCTACCCGATCACGGCACTGATGATCATCATCCTGGCACTGCTCAACGACATCCCGATCCTGGCGATTGCCTACGACAATACCAAGATCGAGAAACACCCGGTACGCTGGAACATGCCGGAAATGCTCACCGTGGCCAGCACGCTGGGGGTGGCCGGCGTGCTGTCATCCTTTATGCTGTTTTTCATCCTCGAGGAACTGCACTTCAGCACCGATATGATCCAGTCCATGATGTTTGCCAAACTGGTCATCGCCGGCCACGGCACCATCTACAATACCCGTATCGATGACTGGTTCTGGAAGCGCCCCTACCCCTCGTGGATCCTGTTCAACGCCACCTTCTCGACCCGTGTGCTCGGCACGCTGATTGCCGTTTACGGTTTCCTGATCACGCCCATCGGCTGGACCTATGCACTCTACATGTGGGCCTATGCGCTGGCCTGGTTCGTATTCAATGACTGGATCAAGATGCTGACCTACCGGCTGCTGCGCAAGCGGGGTCTGTATGTCTGATCGCCGGGATATTCAGCGGTAACGGAACAGGGCAGGCAGCAAGGTAAACAGCCATTCCGAATAGCGGTTACCGACACGCCGGACACCGCCGACGGTCAGGCCGGTGACAAAAGCGGCCAGGGTCGCGCTCCAGGGATGCTCCTGCGTCCAGCCCGTCAGGCTGGCGCGGTGGGCGGCCACGCGGAAACGCGCTTTGGCCTGCGTCGGTGTCAGTGCGCGCTGCGGGCCACGAGCCATAACAACACTCCTGTAAATACCAGAACAACCAGCCCCGTCAGTGCAGCCGCCTGGGGCTGGGTAAACTGCCCGGCCAGCCAGCCATACAGCGCCCAGGTCAACAGGCCAAAACCGGTCAGCGCCAGCACGCTGGCGACAGCAAGCGCCGCCAGCCCGCCGCCAGTACGCAGCGCACCCCGCTGCAATGCCCTGCCCTCGGCCTCCAGCAGGTCAAAAAAAGCCACCACCAGCTCGGAAAGGCTGTTCAGCGTCGGCCTCCGGGATTCAGCAACTGGGCGACGACCACACCGATACTAAAAGCCCCCAGCAGACTGCCCAGCGGGTGCTGGACAATCGCCTTCTCGATTTCCTCGGTCGCCTGGCGACTCTGCTCGCGCGCGGCCTCGACACGGCGACGCAACTCCTCGTCGGCGGTGTCCACACTCTCTTCTACCGAATCCCTGACATCCTTGATCCGTTCTTCACCCAGCGCGTGAATGACACGTGTCAGCTCGCCCATGTCTTCGCCCAACTTCGCGACATCGGCGCGTATGGCCTCAATCTCCTGTTGCAACCTGTCATTTGTCATGCCTGCAGCCTTCCTTTCAACCGTTCACGCTCCGGATGAGTCAAAAACAGCACTTCATTACATCCCGGCAAAGCGGATTGCCGGGCTTTGCTGATCATGATCAAGGTCTATGACCTGACCACGAGCACATCGCAGGGCGCCTGGTGCAGGACGGCATTACTCACAGACCCCAACAGGCGCCCGAGGCCGTGCCGCCCGTGCGAACCGACAACAATCAGGTCCACCTGCTTCTCACGCGCCCAGGAGACGATCGCCCATTTCGGGTTTCCCCACTGTATCTGCTGCGTGGCGCCTTTATCCAGACCGGTCCGTTCGACGAAGCGATGCATTCCGGCTTCCGCCTGTACCCGGAGGTCCTCTTCGTCCAGTACCAGGCCGGCGTCTATCGGCTCGGACGCATTGGTGTAAAACGCCATATCCTCGGCCACATACAGCACTTCCAGGCTCGCCCCGTGTTGCTCAGCCAGTTCCCTGGCGCGCAGCGCCGCCCGTTCGGAGTTCGGCGACAGATCGGTTGCCAGCAGGATAGACCGGTAGGCCTGCACAGGTTGCAACTCCCGCTCCGTTTTTTCCTGCAACCAGTCCCAGGCGGCTTTTGATTCGCTTTTATGGAAAAATCGCATTTCGGTATGCATGAATAAACCGGCCAGCGCGATGCCCGCCTGCTCAAGGCGCTTGTCACCGACTATTGCAATCCGTTTGAAATCCCGGTCGTGCTGCAAACCGAAACGCAGGTCATCCCAGGCCGCCTTTGGCTCCCAGCCCCGGAAATCTTCCAGTTCGACATACAGTGACAGGCGACCCGATTCGCGTATCAGGGCTTCCAGCCCGGGAAGAAACTGCTGGTAATCGGCATCAGTGAGCTTGCCGCTGGCCCTGAAGGCAAAAACACCTTTATCATTGGTGGGCAGAATTTCGAACATTGTCTTTTCTCCATAGAATGTCCGGTGGGAACATGCCGGCAGGCTACCCTGTTCCCGCGGCTGGAGCTGTCACCTGGGTTACATCCCTCGCATCGGAATCCGTCATACTGTCACACACAGGGTGAGGCACGTGAGCACACCCGCTCGCCGTTGCAGTATCGACAACAACAGGCCAATTAACCATACTGGGGCATCAACACGTGCCTGAACCTCAAATATCGTGGACAGCACACAGAACGGCTGGCCAAATAACCTGGAGGCAAACATGAAAGACCCGTTGCACCACGACCCGCTCGACGCCCTGGGCGAAGCCTACGAAAAAATGTTTGAGCGCGCTGCCAAAAGGTTTCACGAGGCGGAAAAGAAATCCGGCCCTGTGTTCCACAAACTGATTGACGAAGCGAAAGACAAGGCCATCGAGCTTAAAGAACTCTCGGAAGAGGATGCCGAGAGGCTCGCAGCCTATATCAAGCGCGACCTCGGCGACGTTGCCAGCCACCTGTCAGAAACCGGCAATGAACTCAGCGACTGGCTCGGCTTCGAAACGGCGCTGCTGGAAAGCGCCATCTTCGACCTGCTGCTGAAGGCCGCCGACCCAACCACGTTGACGCTGTTGAAAATCAACGAAGATGCCCGGCAGGCCGCTTCCTGGCATACAGGCGAAATCACCGGCCCCGGCACACTGGTCTGTGACCAGTGCGGCGAAAAGCTGCACTTTCGCAAAGCGGGGAAAATACCTCCCTGCCCCAAATGTCACGCAACGACGTTTCATCGCTGATCCTGGCGGAGCAACCGCCTTCCCCGCCATGGGTCCGGTTCTCCTCTCGTTGCGCAAACGTTCGAGCCTGCAGGGATGTAACGCTTCCTAGCGGGCAACCGGCATGATCGTGACCGGGTCGGCGCCCGCCCAGCCCAGGCGCATGGCGCAATGATCAGCCTGGTCGGGATCACAGTGCAGAATCACCACGTAATGACCGGCCTCTATCGCGTCATGGATCAATTCGATATCCGCTTCCGGTATACCGATCCGGTGCAGCGCGCTCGCCAGTTCCGACAACAACGCCGCGCCTGCCATACCACCGCCTGCTACCGCGGCACCGGCAATCGCACCACCGAGCGCCTCGACCACGGGGCCGGCCGCCAGCAGAGGGCCGATACCCGGCAACACAAACAGACCGGTTGCGCCCGCCAGTAAACCCCACAGCGCACCCCAGACAGCGCCGTGCTCACCCCAGGCTTTTACCCGCTCAGCGGTGTTGGTGTAGGCCAGTCCCAGCATGTCATCGCCCAGCCCCCCGGTTTTACGCAGTAACGAAAGCCGGTCCGCGGGAAAATCTTCCTCGATCAGCTTTTCGATCACCCGCGTGGCCTTTTCCTCGTGGTCAAAGACGCCGACGGCCAGCACCAGGCGCGCCTTGCTGTCTGATGATCCTGTTTTTGCACGGTCTGTCATTTTTTGCCCTTCTCAAACAAGGGATAAGCCGAAATTGGCCTGAACGAGCCCACCCTATTCCCTCCCTGGCCGGGCTGCTGTCACCCAGGTTACAGACGAACCTGTCCGGCCGGCACAAAATGCCGGCATCAGAGGAGACTGCCATGCAATACGCGACGGAACTGGAAACCACCATCCATGACATGGTACAGAAAGGCCGCGGCATACTGGCTGCGGATGAAAGCGCACCCACCATTGCCAAACGCTTCCGGGCCATTGACGTTGAATCGACCGAAGAAAAGCGCCGAGCCTGGCGCAGCCTGCTGGTAACCACCGTCGGTCTGGGCGAATACATCAGCGGCATCATCCTGTTCGAGGAAACACTGGCGCAGAAGACCGGCGATGGAAAAACCATTCCGGAAGCCGCCTGGACAGAGAAAATCGTGCCCGGCATCAAAGTTGACAAGGGCAAGATCCCGCTGGCGCTGTCGCCGGGCGACCTGGTTACGCAGGGCCTGGATGGACTGGCCGAACGTTTGCGCGGCTACCGGCAGCAGGGGGCCCGCTTCGCCAAATGGCGCGAAGTGTATGCCATCGACCAGCATGTCCCCACACCACACGGTATCGAAGCCAACGCGGAAATGCTGGCTCGCTATGCGGCCGTGTGCCAGGCAGAGGGACTGGTGCCGATCGTGGAGCCGGAAGTGCTGATGGACGGCGACCACGACATCGATCGTCACGCCGAGGTCACCGAAGCCGTACAGCACGCTGTGTTCCATGCCCTGCACCGCCATCATGTCGCGCTGGAACTGATGATCCTCAAACCCAACATGGTATTACCCGGCAAGTCCTGCCGCCGGGCCGAACCCGACGAGGTGGCCGCAGCGACGCTCAGGATACTGAAACGCACCGTGCCAGCGGCGGTACCCAGCATCAACTTCCTGTCCGGTGGACAGGGCCCGGAAGAAGCAACGGCCAACCTCAACGCCATCAATCAGCAGGGCCGGGATGCGCCCTGGCGCCTGAGTATTTCCTACGGCCGGGCCCTGCAACAGACGGCTCTGCAGGCCTGGCTGGGCAGAAAAGACAATGTCCCGGCTGCGCAGCAGGCACTGCTGAAGCGCGCCCGGCTTAATCACCTGGCGATGCTGGCGAAGTACCGTGCCGAGATGGAGGCAGAATGAGTTACATGCAGGATAAACTGGACGAGGTCATGAAACTGACCCGTACCTTACGCAAACAATACCCCACCGAAACCAACGCCTTCCTGGGATTTCTCAACAAGGCCGAGTCCGGTAAGGCACTCAGCATTCGCGACAAGGAACTGATCAACGTCGCGCTGGCGGTGGCCGCGCAGTGTGAATGGTGTATCGCTTTCCATGTCGAACAGGCTGTAAAAAACGGTGCCGGCCGGGACGAAGTGATGGAAGCCGGCTTCATGGCGGTGATCATGCACGGCGGTCCGGCCTATATGTTCATGACGCCGCTGCTGAAAGCACTGGACGAGTTTCTGCCCGACCAGCCCTGAACCACGTGGTCGGCCCCAGGGCCTGTTAACACTTCCCGAATGGGCCCTAAAAAATCAGGTTCATCATGACGATCATGACCACCAGGAACAGCAGGGTCATGACACCGCCGGCGCGCATGAAATCAGGCACCCGGTATCCGCCGGGCCCCATGGTGAGCGCATTGACCTGGTGTGTCGGGATCAGGAAGGAATTGGACGTGGCGATCGCCACGGTCAGCGCGAACACCGCCGGGTCGGCACCGGCACCGACGGCAATATTCACCGCCAGCGGCACCAGTAATACTGTGGCGCCGACGTTGGACATGACCAGCGTGAAGAAGGTCGATAGCGCGGCAATGACGGTCTGCAACACCCAGACCGGAACGTCGCCGAGCATGTTCAGGGTGCGCTCTGCAATCCACGCCGCGGTGCCGGAAGTCTCGACCGCAAGCCCGAGCGGAATCAGGCTGGCCAGCAGGAAGACGGTTTTCCAGCTCACCGCATCATAGGCCTCTTCCATCTCCAGCACACCCGACAGCACCATGCCCAGGGCACCGGTCAGCAGGGCCACGGACAGGCGCAGGTCGGTGAACAGCACCAGCACCAGTGCGATGCTGAAAAACAGCAACGCGTAACCCACCTTCTGCGGACGCAGTTCCTCGTGCGGGTACTCGGTGGTGACCACTACGAAGTTACGGTCTTTTTTCAGGCGGGTGAGCGCATCCCAGGTGGTATGGACCACCAGCGTATCGCCGGCCTGTAGCGGCATGTCGCGCACACCCTCACCTTCACGATAGGTCTCACCAACCCGGTGCAGCGCCACCA
>DRQL01000279.1 GCA_011371465.1 Gammaproteobacteria bacterium
CGATCGTTTCGACCGCACGCAGTGCGATTACATAATCGTAGCGACGGCCGTCGCCGGTGACCCCCACCGACTTCACCGGCAGGAATACGGCAAAGGCCTGGCTGGTCTTGTTGTAGAGATCCTGCTTGCGCAGTTCCTCGATAAAAATATGATCCGCGAGCCGCAACAGGTCGGCGTATTCCTTGGTCACCTGGCCGAGGATACGCACGCCAAGACCCGGACCGGGGAACGGGTGGCGGTAGACCATATCGTATGGCAGGCCCAGTTCCACACCCAGTTTGCGCACCTCGTCCTTGAACAGTTCCCGCAACGGCTCCAGCAGTTTCAGTTTCATATGTTCGGGCAGGCCGCCGACGTTGTGGTGCGACTTGATCAGGTGCGCCTTGCCGGTTTTGGCGCCGGCGGATTCAATGACGTCGGGGTAGATGGTGCCCTGCGCCAGCCATTTTGCATTGCTGAGCTTTTCGGATTCTTCTTCGAAAATCTCGATGAACAGGTTACCGATGATCTTGCGCTTGCGTTCCGGGTCGGTCTGGTTTTCCAGCGCCTGCAGGAAGCGTTGTTCTGCGTCCACGCGAATGACGTGCACGCCCATGTGTTCGGCAAAGGTGGCCATGACCTGGTCACCTTCGCGGTAACGCAGCAGGCCGGTATCCACGAATACGCAGGTCAGCTGGTCGCCGATGGCCTTGTGCAACAGTGCCGCGACCACGGAGGAATCGACGCCGCCGGACAGGCCCAGCAGGACTTCTTCCTCCCCCACCTGTTCCTGTACCTGGCGGATACTTTCCTCGACGATATTGCCGGCATTCCATAAGGCTTCGCAGCCGCAGATGTCGAGTACGAAACGCTGCAGGATGCGGCCGCCCTGCCGGGTGTGCGTTACCTCAGGGTGGAACTGCAAACCGTAGTAACCGCGTTCGTCGTCGGCCATGCCGGCGATAGGCGCGGAATCGGTACTGGCCATGAGCCTGAAACCCGGCGGCAGTTCCACCACCCGGTCGCCGTGGCTCATCCACACGTCCAGCAGGCCGAAGCCGTCTTCGCTGGTATGGTCTTCGATGTCTTTCAGCAGGCGCGTGTGGCCGCGCGCGCGCACCTGCGCGTACCCGTATTCATGGTGATCGGCATTTTCAACCCGCCCGCCCAGCTGCGCCGCCATGGTCTGCATGCCGTAGCAGATACCGAGCACCGGGATACCCAGTTCGAACACCAGTGACGGGGCCTCGGGCGCATTCCCGTCGGTCACGGTTTCCGGGCCACCGGACAGGATCACACCGTGCGGGTGAAAGACGCGCAGCGTTTCTTCGTCGATATCCCAGGGATAGATTTCGCAATACACGCCGATTTCGCGCACACGGCGCGCGATCAGCTGGGTGTACTGGGAACCGAAATCCAGGATCAGGATGCGGTGCGCGTGAATGTCACGCTCAGGCACGGTAGTTCGGGGCTTCTTTGGTGATGGTGACGTCGTGTACGTGGCTTTCCGCCATGCCGGCGCTGGTGACGCGTACGAACTCCGGTTTGGTGCGCATCTCTTCGATGGTGGCGCAGCCGGTATAACCCATGCTGGAACGCAGTCCGCCCATGAGCTGGTGGATCACGGGCTGCAGCGGGCCTTTATAGGGCACGCGGCCCTCGATGCCTTCCGGTACCAGCTTGTCGGAATCACTGCCTTCCTGGAAATAACGGTCACTGGAACCCTGCTGGCTGCCCATGGCGCCCAGCGAACCCATGCCGCGGTAGGATTTGTAGGAACGGCCCTGGTACAGCTCGACCTCGCCCGGTGCTTCCTCGGTGCCGGCGAACATGCTGCCCACCATGATGGAGTAGGCACCGGCCACCACGGCCTTGGCCATATCGCCCGAGTAGCGGATACCGCCATCGGCAATCAGCGGGATGCCGCTGCTCTTGAGTTCGTGCGCCACGTTGGCCACCGCGCTGATCTGCGGCACGCCGACGCCGGCGACAATGCGCGTGGTGCAGATGGAACCGGGACCGATGCCGACCTTGACGCCGTCGGCGCCGGCCTCGACCAGCGCCCGCGCGGCTGCGGCCGTGGCGATGTTGCCGCCGATCACCTGCAGGTCAGGATAGTGTTTTTTCACCCAGCGCACGCGTTCCAGCACGCCTTCCGAGTGGCCGTGCGCGGTATCGACCACCACCACGTCCACGCCGGCTTCGACCAGCGCGTCGACCCGTTCATCGGTACCGGCGCCGACACCCACCGCCGCGCCAACCCGCAGGCGACCCAGTTCGTCCTTGCAGGCGTTGGGCTTGTCGCTGGCCTTCTGGATGTCCTTGACGGTGATCATGCCGCGCAGGCGGAAATCGTCGTCCACCACCAGCACTTTCTCGATGCGGTGCTGGTGCAGTAACTGGATGACCTCTGCGCGCTCGGCCCCTTCCTTCACCGTCACCAGCTTGTCGCGGCCGGTCATGATGGAGGACACCGGGGCGTCGTAGCGGGTCTCGAAACGGGAATCCCGGTTGGTCACGATGCCGACCAGGTCTTCGCCATCGACCACCGGCACACCGGATATACTGTGCTGGCGCGTGAGTTCCAGCACCTCGCGGATACTGGTGCCGGGACTGACCGTGATGGGGTCCTTGATCACACCGCTTTCGTGTTTCTTGACCAGCCGCACCTGGTTGGCCTGCTGTTCGACGGTCATGTTCTTGTGCACGATGCCGACGCCGCCCTCCTGCGCCATGGCGATGGCCAGCCGGGACTCGGTGACGGTATCCATCGCCGCCGACAGCAGCGGGATATTGAGCTGGATATCGCGCGTCAGCTGCGTCGCCAGGTCCACGTCCTTCGGCACCACCAGCGAATGATCCGGCAACAGTAAAACATCGTCAAAAGTCAGGGATTGCTCAGAAATACGCAGCATGCGGTACACCGTGGTCGCGTCAGAGATAAGCGCGCAATTATAGGTTTTGCCGGTCGGCGGGTAAACCGTGATCCGCCTGCTTTTCGTTAACCTGGCCGATTATTTTGCGTATGATCGACCCATGTCCGGAGTAGATGACGGTTCCCCGCAACGGGATGTGTACAGCGTCGCCCGCCTGAACCGGGAGGCACGCGAGCTGCTGGAATCCGGTTTCCGGCGCCTGTGGATCGAGGGCGAAATCTCCAACCTGGCGCGTCCGGCCTCTGGGCACCTGTATTTTACGCTCAAGGACGCCCGCGCCCAGGTCAGCTGCGCGCTGTTCCGCAACCGCGCCGTGCGCCTGGATTTTACCCCCGATAACGGCACCCAGGTACTGATCCAGGCCCAGGTCAGCCTGTACGAGGCGCGCGGCAACTACCAGCTGATCGTCAACCAGATGGAAGAAGCCGGTGACGGGGCGTTGCGCCGGGCCTTCGAGCAGCTGAAAAACCGACTGCACCAGGAAGGCCTGTTCGCTACCGAACACAAGCGCCCGTTGCCCGCGCTGCCACACTGTATCGGCGTCATCACCTCACCTAGCGGCGCCGCCATCCGTGACGTGCTGACGGTGCTGCGGCGGCGTTTTCCCGCCATTCCGGTGATTATCTATCCAACCCCGGTCCAGGGTGAGGACGCCGCGCGGCAGATTGTTGACGCTATACAGCGCGCGGAAACGCGCGCCGAGTGCGATGTGCTGCTGCTGACCCGCGGTGGCGGCTCGCTGGAAGACCTGTGGCCGTTCGATGAAGAAGCCGTCGCCCGGGCCGTCTATGCCTGCGGGATCCCCCTGGTGTCGGCGGTCGGCCACGAAATCGATGTGGTCATCAGCGATTTCGTCGCCGACCGGCGCGCCGCCACCCCGTCCGCCGCGGCCGAGCTGCTCAGCCCGGAACGCAGCGAGCTCACTGTCCGCGTCCGGCACCTGCAGCAGCGCCTGCACCGGCACACCCGGCAATACCTGCAGTCCCTGCGTGAACAGCTCCGCTGGCTGGCCGGACGCATCCACCAGGCGCACCCGGGGCGTCGCCTGCAACAACAGGGCCAGCGACTGGATGACCTGGAAGCCCGGCTGGGGAAGGCATGGACCCTGGTTGCGGCGCGCCAACAGGCCCGCCTGGATGCGCTCCGCAACCGGCTGGCTCAATGCAGTCCGCAGCAAGGCCTGCAGCGACTGGCCGCCCGCGCCGCACAGTTGGCACAGCGGCTGGAATACTGTATAAATATACAGTTATCGAGCCGGCGTGAAAAACTGGCTGTGCTGTCCCGCGCACTGGACACCATCAGCCCGCTGGCAACGCTGCAGCGCGGTTATTCGATTACACTGCGACACAGTGACGGCACGCTAGTCCATGATGCCGCGCAGGTGCACAGTGGTGACATACTGGAAACACGGCTCAGCGTCGGTCGTGTACTCAGCAAGGTGACAGGGACCAATACATCATGAAATGGCCGCAACCGGTATCCGCACTGTTTTTTCTCATCGTTGCCTCGCTGCTGCCGGGCATGGCGCCTGCCGGGTGGTTGCCGGACAACCGCCCCGTTCCCGGCGGTGTCGCCATTATCGAGTTGCCTGCCTCGGAGACACCACCCAGGGTTCGCTATAACGGCAAGCCGGTGATGGTGCTGGGCAGCGAGCGGGGTTATACCGCCCTGGTCGGCCTGCCACTGGCCACCCGGCCCGGTACCCAACAGGTGCAAATCACCTGGGGCAACGGGAAACAGACCTCGCTGGAATTCCAGGTGCAGGACAAGACCTATACCAGCCAGCACATTACCCTGAAAAACAAACGCATGGTCAATCCCGAAAAACGCGATATGGAACGTATCGGACGGGAACAACAGCGCATCAAACAGGCACTTGCCACCTGGGACGAGCACACCCCGGACACCCTGCATCTTGCGCTGCCCGTGGAAGGGCCGGTCAGCAGTCCGTTCGGACTGCGGCGCTTTTTCAACGAGCAGCCGCGCAAACCACACAGCGGCCTGGACCTGGCCGCGGCGGAAGGTACGCCGATCAGGGCACCGGCCAGCGGTCGTATTGTCGATACCGGCGAATTCTACTTCAACGGCAATACCGTCTTTATCGACCACGGCCAGGGTCTGGTGACCATGTACTGCCACATGTCGCGCATCGACGTACAACCCGGACAGACCGTACAAAGGGGTGAAGTCATCGGCGCCGTCGGGAAAACCGGGCGGGTTACCGGGCCACACCTGCACTGGGGCGTCAGCCTGAACGACGCGCGCGTGGATCCCATGCTGTTCCTCGATCAGGCGCCGCTGGCCGACCGGCCCGACACCGACCCGCACCACTGAATGCCTGGGCGATGGAAGACAATACCCGCCGCACCCTGTCCCGCAATATCCGTTATTTTCGCTGCCTGCGCGGCTGGAGCCAGGAACAGCTCGCGGAACAGTGCGGTCTGCACCGCACCTATGTCGGTGCTATAGAGCGCGCCGAACGCAATGTCGGGCTGGATAACCTCGCACGCCTGGCAAGCGCACTGCGGGTACCCGCTGCACGGCTGCTGACTGATCTGCAGCGCAACAGCGTGCGCGAGCCTGCGATCCCCTACCAGGTTCCCCCGCTACCGACCCCGGCTACTGCATATTTGCATCAATATGCTACTCATAGTCTGTCGACGATGCCCTTGAACTTGCTTGTAATGTCCACCCATGAAAGCAAACGCAAGGAAGCGACTGGCACAACGGGTGCGACTGCTACGCACCAGCCGCGGCTGGTCACAGGAAGTGCTCGCTGAACTCAGCGGACTCAATCGCAGCTACATCGGTGCTGTTGAACGCGCGGAACACAATATCGGGCTGGACAATATCGAGCGTATTGCCTGCGCCCTGGAAACCGACGTGCCCGACCTGCTGGATGGCACCGAATCAACCGAGCACGGTTTCCCTGCTTCGCGTGACGCCCCGCTGCTCGCCGCCGCCGGTCAGGTCATTGTACACCGGAAAATCTTCCTGGAACTGCTGCGACAGTGCGGCCAGTCACACCGGGAACTGGTACTGGTCTATCTGGAACGCTGCGGGGTCACGGTCAGGGATTGATGCCGCGCTTCCCGAACGCGTGGCGCCCGGGTCGCAGGTTCCGGTAATTGCGAATCATGACGATCATTTTCCGGATCGCCGGGAGGTCGATACGCGGCAGGTCCAGGCACACCCGCAGCGGCATGCCCCTGGCAGACGGTTCACCGATCTCGATAAAGTTGTGTGGTTCCATCAACGATGCAGGGAGCATCTTGCCGAGTTCATGGTCCAGGGTGACAAAATGGCAATCCCAGACCACCTCCCGGCCCTGCCAGGGTCCGGTAAATCGCACATGCACCTGTTGTTCACCTGTCTCCCCGCACAGCAGAAAGCACTGTTCGGTGGTTTTCAGGTAGGCTGAAAAACGATCCGCGTCATCACTCCAGGCCGCACCGCCCTGTTCCACCTCACCCATCTAGTCCCCGAACAGTTCCTCGTCAGAGAAATCGTCGTCGGGAGGATTACCGTCATAGATGTCGTACCAGCGCTTCTGCCGGTAGGCTTCGCGCACCTGCAGGTAGGGGTCCACCGCCCCGGAGTCCAGTGTGTCCGAAGCCGAGAGAAGATCCGCGCGCCTGCTGATGAACAGCAGGCTGTAGGCGGAATAGCGGGTAATGCCGGAGGTGTTGCGCGCCAGCAGGTCAACCTGGTATTCCAGCGGCAGACCGGCCGCATCACGCACGGTACTGGGACCCAGAACCGGCAGCACCAGGTACCAGCCCTCTCCAAACCCCCAGACACCGAAGGTTTGCCCGAAGTCCTCCTTGCGCAGCTCCAGTCCCCAGCCGGTAGCAACATCGAACAATCCCAGCACACCGAATATGGTATTAAAACCAAAGCGCATGGTATCCCCGGCAGTATGGTGCCCTTTCCCCTGCAGCACATCATTAACGATGGTCAGCGGTTCATAGAGGTTATTGAAGAAATTGCGCACGCCGGTGCGCGCCGTGGAAGGAATATACGTCTGGTACCCTCGTGCCACCGGTTTCAGAACCATGCGGTCAAGCCCGTCGTTGAACCTGTAGATCACGCGGTTCACCGGTTCCAGCGGGTCGTTTGCATCCTCATAGGGAGTGCGCACGGCACACCCCGCAAACAGCAGTGTCAGCAATACAACCCATGCGATTTTTTTTATGCGAGACATAAGCGGCGGCAATGGGATGTTATTTTTTTACGTGGCGAAGCATACGTTTTCTCGACCTCTGCTGTCCAGGCGTCAGTTTGTTACGCCTGCCTGCGTAGGGGTTGTCGCCGGTCCTGAACTCCATCCGGACGGGCGTTCCGGTCAGCCGCAGCGCCTTGCGGAAAAAATTGGCCAGGTAGCGCTTGTATGTGTGCGGCAAACGATTCGTCTGGTTGCCGTGCACGACAATGACCGGGGGGTTCTGCCCCCCCTGGTGCGCATAACGCAATTTGATCCTGCGCCCCCGGACCAGCGGCGGCTGGTGTTCGTGCACGGCCTGTTCGAGCAGGCGCGTCAGCTCCGGCGTGGCCACCTTGATCAGCGCGGCACGGTACGCCGTCTGTATGGCCTGGAACAGGTCACCGACACCGCTGCCGTGCAGGGCCGAAATAAAATACCGCTCGGCAAAATCCAGGAACGGCAAACGGCGGTCGAGCTGGTCACGGAACCACTGGCGCTGGTCATCGTCCAGGCCGTCCCACTTGTTGATCGCCAGCACCAGCGCGGTGCCGCTTTCCACGATATGCCCGGCCAGCGTGGCATCCTGCTCGGAAACTTCACCACTGTGCGCATCCAGCACCAGGATGACCACGTGGGCATCGTTGATGGCCTGCAGGGTTTTTATGACACTGAACTTCTCGATCGGTTCATTGACCTTGCTGCGCCGCCGCACGCCGGCGGTATCGATCAGCGTGTATTCCTGGTCATCGCGTTGCAGCGGGATATAGATGCTGTCGCGGGTGGTGCCGGGCTGATCGAAGGCCAGCACCCGTTCCTCGCCCAGCATGCGGTTGATGAGCGTTGACTTGCCGACATTGGGCCGCCCGACCACCGCGATACGAATGCCTTTGGCCTCAACCGGCAGGCCTGCATCGGCATTTTCACCCGCGGGTATTTCCGCCAGCACCCGGTTGATCAGCGACCTGACACCGGCGCCACGCGCTGCCGCAATATGGGCTGCTTCCCCCAGGCCCAGCGCCCAGGTATCGGCAATCACGGCGCTGGCATCCATGCCATCCATTTTATTCAGCACCAGGTGAATCGGCTTGCCACTGCGGCGCAGGCGCCGGGCAATCTGCTCGTCGCTGAGATTGATGCCATCGCGGGCATCGAGCATGAAGATCACGGCATCAGCCTCTTCCACGGCCAGCCAGACCTGCCCGGCCATGAGGCTGTCCAGCCCCTGTTCATCACCGACCAGCCCCCCGGTATCGATCACCAGGCAGTGACGGTCCCCCAGCCGGCCATTCCCGTACTGCCGGTCGCGGGTCAGGCCCGGGTAATCGGCAACCAGCGCATCGCGACTACGCGTCAGCTGGTTGAACAGCGTGGACTTGCCGACGTTCGGCCGGCCTACAATAGCGATAACGGGCAGCATCGGGGTTCACTTCAGGCCGATCATTCGACCGGCTCGAGTTGATAGAGCACCAGTTCACCACCCGCACCCAGCACCAGCAGCCGGTCGCCGAACACGGCTACCGGTGTCACCTGGATGCCTTCCTTGTCGACACGCACGCGCCCGGCGATGACGCCTTCATCCCGGGTCAACAGGTGTACATAACCCTCGAAATCACCCACCCCCACGTACTCGCCGACCACCACGGGTCCGGTCAGGTCACGGCGACGCAACTTGCCCTGTTTCCAGAGTGACGCACCCGTGCGCCGGTCCAGCGCCCAGACTTCACTGTCGGCGTCACTGACGTACACCTGCCGGTCATCCACCGCAATTCCGGCATAGGCTGACATGTCACGCTTCCACAACATACGCCCGTCCTGCAGCGAGATGGCCACCAGCCTGCCCTGGTAACTGCTGACGTACAGCACACCATCCCGGATCACGGGGTCGGCATCCAGGTCGACGATGCGTTGCAGCTCGGAGCGTCCGCGCGAAACGGCCACGGCGACTTCCCACAACTGCCGCCCGCTGCGGATATCCAGCGCCGTCAGCTTGCCATTGGCAAAACCCGCCAGCACGACGCCCTGCACCACCAGCGGGGTGCTGGTGCCGCGCAAGGTCAGCACCGGCGCCGAACGATCATGTATCCACAGGCGCTTTCCGTCCTCCTCGTCCAGACCGGTAATATTACCGTCCACCGTCTGCACCACCACCACGCCGTCGCTGGCCCGTGGCACCGAGAGAATCTCGCTGGATACCGCGGTGCGCCAGCGTTCCTCGCCAGTCTCCGCATCCAGCGCAACCAGGTCGGCTTCGCTGCTGCCCACCAGCGCCAGGTCGTCACCAATCCCGACACCCGCGGAGATGGCCAGACCGGTCCTGTGCTTCCAGAGCAGCTTGCCGCTTTCCAGCTCGTACGCCAGCACCAGGCCGCTCCGGTCTGCTGCAAACACGCGTTCCCCACTGACAACGGGTTCCAGTTTTACCCGTTGCTCATTGGCGCCATCGCCGGTATCGCGACTCCACAGACTGACCAGGCGCACCTGCCGGTCGAACGACTCCAGTTCAGCCGGTGGCTCGATATTGTCGTCCTCGCTGAACAGGGAACACCCGCCCAGCACGCCGGCAACCAGTAGCAGGAATACGAAACGGGTCATTCGACTGCCGCGCCGGCCCCCTTGACGTCTTCGTACCTGGCCATCAGGTAGGCCTGGTTGGGCGCCTGCGGCGGCAGGGTATCCAGCGCCTTCTTGTAGGCCAGTGCGGCCTGCTCCGGCTTGCCTTCGGCCACGGCAAGATCGCCTTCCAGTTCGGCATACAGGGGGGCGTAAGGCCCCGCTTCCTGCACCGCGGACAACAACGCTGCCGCCGGCGCATACTGCTGCTGTGCGATCATCACCCGCACCAGCCGCATGCGCGACTGGTGCCGGACCTCGGGGGATTCCGCATGCTCCAGTGCCCACTGCAACTGCGCCTGTGCCGCCGGCAGCTCACCGTCCTTGACCGCCAGCCGGGCCAGCAGCAACGAAGCCAGGGGCGCATAGGCCGAACCCGTGTAATCACTGATCAGTTTGTTGGCCTGGCTCCTGGCCTCTTCCCCGGCGCCCTGCTGTGCAGCCGACATCATCACTGAATAGATGTTGGACGCGTTCTGTGACTGGGTATCCTGGTAACCGAACCAGGCCTTGCTGCCGACCAGGATCGCCGCACCCAGCAACAGGCCGGTGACAATCGAACTGCCGTTTTCTTTCCACCACTTTTGTAACGCTTCAATCTGTTCTTTTTCCGAGGCACTCATCGGATCGTCTCCCAAATAGTAATCATCAGTTCAACTGCAAACCCAGCAGGCCGGCAAGCCGGTCATTCAGCTCGGCGAAAGGAACGGTTTGCTGCTCCTCGCGGACCTGCAGGGGTTTGATGCCTGCTTCGCGTCTTTTCACTTCATCGTCACCCAGCACCAGCGCATACTGCGCGCCGCTACGGTCCGCTTTTTTAAACTGGCTTTTGAAGCTGCCGCCGCCGCAGTGCGTCACCAGGCGCAGACCCGGCAGGGCATCGCGCAAACGTTCGGACAACAACAGGCCCTGCCGTTGCGCCTGTTCACCGACCGCCACCACGTAGAGGTGCGGTGACCGGTCAGGCGGTTCGACACCCTGGTTTTCCAGCAGGGCGATCAGGCGCTCCAGTCCCAGCGCAAAACCCATGGCAGGAGTCGCCCGCCCTCCCAGGTATTCGACCAGCGCGTCAAAACGACCACCGGCGCAGACCGTACCCTGCGCACCCAGTTGGTCGGTCACCCACTCAAACACCGTGCGGCCGTAATAGTCGAGGCCGCGCACCAGGCGCGGGTTGATCACGTAATCGATGCCGGCGCTGTCCAGCTGTTCGCACAGGGCGCTGAAATGCGCCCTGGAATCCGCATCGAGAAAATCGGCCAGTACCGGCGCATTTTCCAGCAGCGCCTGCACGGCGCTGTTCTTGCTGTCCAGCACCCGCAAGGGGTTGCTTTCCAGGCGGCGCTGGCTGTCTTCGTCCAGCTGCTCGAAAACCGTGCGCAGGTACTCCACCAGCGCATCCCGAAAACGCGCCCGCGCTTCCACGGTACCCAGCGAATTCAGCTGCAGGGTCACCTGCTGAAGACCCAGCCGCCGCCACAGGCGTGCGGTCATCAGCAGTATTTCGGCATCGATATCCGGGCCTTCCAGCCCGAACACCTCCACGCCAACCTGGTAAAACTGCCGGTAACGGCCACGCTGCGGCCGTTCATGGCGAAACATCGGCCCGGTATACCAGAGTCGCTGTGACTGCCGGTTCACCAGGCTGTGCTGGATGCAGGCGCGCACACAACCGGCCGTCCCCTCGGGGCGCAGCGTCAGACTGTCACCGTTACGATCCGTGAAGGTGTACATTTCCTTTTCCACGATGTCCGTCACTTCACCGATCGAGCGCTTGAACAGCTCTGTTTTTTCGACCACCGGCATCCGTATTTCCCGGTAACCGTAGCCTTCCAGCACATCGCGAATGGTGTCTTCGACAAACTGCCACAGCGGTGTCTGCTCCGGCAGGATATCGTTCATGCCACGGATGGCCTGCAGGGTATTCGACATAATCAGTCTTCCAGCACCAGGCGCGCCACCTTGCCACGCTGGTAAGGGGTAATATCCACGACCTTGCCCCGGTACACGAGCTCCACTCCGGGCGCATTGCCCAGCAGAATCTGGATCGGGGGCTCGGCGCGTACCGTACGCTCGCTGCCGGCATACTGGGTGCCGACCACCAGTTTGCGCCCGTGCGCTTCCATCTCCACCCAGCTGTCCTCGCTGAAACGCAGCTGGATCAATGCCGGACCCGCTGCCTGTTTCACGGGTTCGGGTGCTGCCGGCTGCTCTTCGACCACCGGTTCGACCTGCGGCTGCGTAACCTCTGCAGGCTCCGGCCCGGGCGTGGCCGGCGGCTCCTGCACCTCCGGTTCCGGTGCTGCCACTAGCGGCGGTGCATCGGCTTCATGGTTTTCACCGGTCGGCTCCAGCGGCAACTGCAAATGTTCCTGTGGCAACGGCAACTGACCGGCAGGCGCACTGTCACTGCCCTGCGATGTCCACAGGCGCTCCACCACCGGCATGCCGTAGACTACCAGCAGTACCAGCGCTGTGATCACCAGTATCCACAGCAGCCACTTCCCAAGGGGTAGCGAAACACTGGCACGACGCCGCATACCCACGCGCTTCAACGGTTCCGGGCTGCGTTCCGTGGCTGCCGGCAACTGCGCAACGAGCCCGGCTTCATCCAGCTCCAGCAGGCGCGCGTACGATTTTATATACCCGCGCAGAAAAGTAGCCGCGGGCAGTTGTTCCGCATCACCGGCTTCGATCGCCTGCACCACTTCCAGGCGCAAATGCAGGTCGGATGCCACGCTCTCCATGCTGCGCTGCTGTTGCTCACGCGCCTGCTCCAGCCGGGCACCGACCGCCGCGAGCCCGCTGCGCTTTGTCTGTTCCTGTTCCGTCACGTTGTCCCTAACGACCGCCCCGTCCCTTTTCCCACTCGACCAGCGCCTGGGTTTCATCCGCTTCCGGGTAGCGGTTTTTCAGTACCAGCGCATAGCTGGACACCGCGTCCCGGTTGCCCAGGGCCTCTTCCGCCTGCACTCCGATCCACAGGAATTCCGGTGTAAGCGGCGCCACTTCCTGCAAACGCTGCAGGTAGGCGCGCGTGGCCAGGTACTTTTTACGTGCAAAACTCAGCTTGACCATTTCGCGCAACGCCGGCGGGTACTGTGGGTTGACCTGCAGGGCCTTGCGGAAATAGGTATCCGCCAGCATGAGATCGGGACGTTTTTTCGCACAGATCCCGGCATTGGTATAGACCGTTTCCGGGTAACGGTAGAGCGGATCCTTTACCGCCGCATTAAACATCTTGTCGGCTTCTTTCAGCCGTCCTTCCCGGCACAGGAACTGCCCGTAATTGTTCAGCGTCAACGAGTCCTTGCGGTTGATATTGTAGGCCTTGCGGTAGTGCTTCTCGGCAAGATCGTTCTCGCCCAGGCGTTCGTACAGGATGGCGATCGAGGTATGTGCGATCTGCAGGTGCGGGTTCTGTTTCAGCGCTTTCTTGAACTTCTCCATCGCGGCTTCGTTCATGCCTTCGCGCATGTACTCGATCGCCAGCTGGGTATTCACTTCAGCCGGATCACCCTTTTTCTGCTCGGCAAACCGGCTCTTGTTCGAGCTACAGGCACCGAGCAGCATGACTGCTGTCAGCAAGGCTACAATCAGTCTGTTTCGCATCAAATCAACTCTCCGTTGTCGCAATACTCAGGCGCTCACGTCGCCTGGTCCGGTCCCTGAAATCCCCCGCCAGCTGCCCGCAGGCCGCGTCGATATCGTCACCGCGCGTACGGCGTGTAATGGTGACGATACCGGCATTGTGCAGTATGTCGCGAAAACGGTTGATCCGTTCGGTACTGCTCCTGCGATAGCGTGTTTCCGGAAAGGGATTAAAGGGTATAAGGTTTATCTTGGCGGGCACATGGCGCAGCAGCCGTGCCAGCGCCCGCGCCTGGGCATCACTGTCGTTCACGTCTTTCAGCATGACATATTCCATGGTTACGCGGCGGCGGCCTTCGCCCACGTAGTCCTTGCAGGCCTGCAACACTTCACGTAGCGCATATTTCCGGTTGAGCGGCACCAGTTCACTGCGCAAGGCGTCATCCGGCGCATGCAGGGACAGGGCCAGGCTGATATCCGACGCATCCGCCAGCTGCCGCAGGCCCGGCACCACACCGGCCGTGCTCAGTGTCACCCGGCGCTTGGACAACGCATAGGCAAAATCATCCTGCATCAGGCGGGTGGCCCGGATCACATTGTCGAAATTGAGCAGCGGCTCGCCCATGCCCATGAAAACCACATTCGATACCGGCGCTGAACCGTCTGCGCGCAACAGCCGACTGGCCATCCACAGCTGGCCGATGATCTCGCCAGTCGACAGGTTGCGGTTATAACCCTGCCGGGCCGTCGAACAGAAACTGCAATTGAGTGCGCAACCGACCTGGGAGGAAATACACAGCGTGGCGCGACCTTCTTCCGGAATGTAGACGCTTTCGATGCGGTTGCCGTCCGCCAGCTCGAACAGCCACTTGCGCGAACCGTCCGCGGATTTCCGGTCGGCGGCCACCGCCAGTGCACGGATTTCCGCAACCGATTCGAGCTCGGCACGGAGCGCCTTGCCGAGGTTGGTCATGGCCGCGAACTCATCGACACCCTGCTGGTGGATCCACTTGAGCACCTGCTGCGCGCGGAACGGTTTCTCGCCACGGGCTTCAAACCAGGCAGCCAGCGACGCCCGGTCAAAATCCAGCAGGTTTACCTTTGCCTTGTCGCTGCTACTCATGATGCTGCTCTGGATGCCGGCGGTCACGGCTAAACCCCCGAAAATTCTGCTACTTAGCCGCTCGAAATCGAATAGCGTAGTGTACATTCCCGAACCGGATGCAGGCAATCGGGAATCCTGTCGTGGATCCGCGACAGGATTCCTGCCGGCCAGCGGGAACATGCCCGGAGAAATATTTACAACCCTATGTTAAATATGTGGTTATCAGAAAATCAGGATCGCAGCCGGGAATCCATCGCGGACGCCCGAAGAATGACCCCGGGTCACCTGGATTCCGGTTCCTAGCTCCGTTCCTCGATCCACGCCATCTGGATCGCTTCCAGGATCTTCTCCCCGGAGTGTTCCGGGTTGTCGTCGAAGTCCTCCAGTCCCAGCACCCAGCCGCGCAGTTCCACGAAGTTGATGTGCAGGGGATCGACATCCGGGTATTTTTCGTCGAGCTCGATGGCAATATCGAGTGAATCCGTCCATTTCAGGCTCATTTTCCCGGTCTCCTAGTGATTTTCACTGACCATGTTGATGGTGTATTTGGGAATCTCTACCACCAGGTCTGCATCGGCCACTTTCGCCTGGCAGCTCAGGCGGGAATCCGGTTCCAGGCCCCAGGCCTTGTCCAGCAGATCGTCTTCGTCCTCGTCCGATTCCTCCAGCGAATCGAAACCTTCCCGTATGTAGACATGACAGGTGGTACAGGCACAGGATTTTTCACAGGCATGCTCGATCTCGATGCCGTTCGCCAGCGCCGCATCGCAAATGGTCGTGCCCTGTTCTGCCTCGACCACGGCACCTTCGGGACATATTTCTTCGTGTGGCAGGAAAATGATCTGCGGCATGGTGATTCGCTACCCTATTTGAATTCATCGACAGCGTGACCCGCCATCGCTTTGCGGATATTGGCGTTCATACGGCGGTCCACGTAGGCTGCGCTGACCGATTCCAGCCGCTCGATGGCGTTTTTGATCGCACGGTGGTCATCACCGTCACGCAGCTCAGCCAGTTCCGCGGCAGCCTGTTCGATAGCACCGCGTTCCTCGCTGTTGAGGAAACTGTCGGCATCCTGCTGCATCGCAGCCTGCAGGGCTTCCAGCACCCGGTCGGCCTCGACCTGTTGCTCGCGCAGGCGGCGCGCCTTCATGTCGTCTTCGGCGTGATCCATGGAGTCCCGCAGCATGCGTTCGATTTCGTTGTCCGACAGGCCGTAGGAAGGCTTGACTTCGATATGCGCCTGCACGCCGCTGGTCTGTTCCTCGGCCGTCACGCTCAACAGACCGTCTGCATCCACCTGGTAGGTGACGCGGATACGCGCCGCACCGGCGGTCATGGGCGGCATGCCGCGCAATTCAAAACGCGCCAGCGAGCGGCAATCGTCGACCAGTTCACGCTCACCCTGCACCACGTGCAGCGCCATGGCGGTCTGCCCGTCCTTGTAGGTCGTGAATTCCTGCGCCCGGGACACCGGTATGGTGGTGTTGCGCGGGATGATCTTTTCGGTCAGCCCGCCCATGGTTTCGATGCCCAGCGACAGCGGGATGACATCCAGCAACAGCATGTCGTCTTCCGGCTTGTTACCGGCCAGGATATCGGCCTGGATCGCGGCACCCACCGCCACCACCTTGTCGGGATCGATGTCCACCAGCGGCTCCCGACCGAAGAATTCGCCGACCATGCTGCGCACCTTCGCTACCCGCGTAGAGCCGCCCACCATAACCACTTCCCGGATGTCCGCCCGGTCCAGGCCGGCATCGCGCAGGGTGCGGCGACAGGGGCCCAGGGTTTTACGCACCAGTGGCTCGATCAACCGGTCCATGTGCTGCCGGGTCAGCGTACCACGCCATTCCCCGCCACCGTCCAGCGCAACCGTCAACTCCACCTGTTCACTGTCGGTCAGCGCTTCCTTGGCGGCACGCGCACTCATCAGCAGCCGGCGCTGCAGGCCGTGACCGGGATCGCCGCCCAGACCGGCCTGCTCCATCATCCATGCCGCGATGCTGCGGTCCATGTCATCACCGCCAAGCGCCGTGTCACCAGCCGTCGCCATGACCTCGAAAACCCCCTGGCTAAGACGCAGGATGGATACGTCAAAGGTACCGCCACCCAGGTCATAGACGGCGATGATACCGTCCGAAGCGCGATCCAGGCCGTAGGCAACGGCCGCCGCGGTCGGTTCGTTCAGCAGGCGCAGGACCTTCAGGCCGGCCAGTTTTCCCGCATCCTTGGTGGCCTGGCGCTGGGCGTCGTCAAAGTAGGCCGGCACGGTAATGACGACACCGGCCAGCTCGCCACCCAGGGTCTGCTCGGCACGCTGCCTGAGCTCGGCCAGGATATCGGCGGACACCTGTACCGGGCTGCGGTCACCGGCGGCGGTCCGAATCAGGGGCATGCCGGATTCACCGGCAATGAATTCATAAGGCAGTACCGACCCCAGGCGTTTGACGTCCTCGACACCACGCCCCATGAAACGCTTGACGGAAACAATGGTATTGAGCGGGTCATCGGCAGCCTGCTGCAGGGCGGCTTCGCCCACCTGGTGCTCGCCGCTTGCCAGGTAATGCACCACCGAGGGCAGCAAATGACGTCCTTCGCGGTCGGGCAGCGTTTCAGCCACGCCGCTGCGCACACTGGCGACCAGTGAATTGGTCGTACCCAGGTCGATACCCGCCGCCAGCCGGTGCTCGTGCGGCGCGGTGGATTCACCCGGTTCCGAGATCTGTAGCAACGCCATCAGTCAGCACAACTCGTCTTCAAGGTCCGCTTCCAGTTCCTGCACTTCGTTCTGCAGGCGCATAAAATACTGCATCTTCAACACCAGTGTAAGCGCCGCCCCGATTTCTTCACCCTCGTCCAGTGCCCGGGCGAGTTCCGACTCCAGCGCGCGGTACTGCGCCTGGATGTCGCGCGCCAGGCGGTCCAGCGCCTGCAGCGGGTCGTCCTGGCTGCGAATCGCAGCGAGGGCTTCCCGCAATTCGATCTGCTGCATCAGGAACTCCGGGTCCTGGTGCGTGGCCTGCTCGTCCTCGATGCGGTGCCCGCGCAGTTCCAGCAGGTAACGACCTCGGCGCAGCGGGTCTTTGAGCACCTGGTAGGCCTCGTTGATATGCGCGGCCTGCTGCATGGACAGGCGCCGTTCCTGGTCACCGGCACTGGCATAGCGGTCCGGGTGCACCGTGCGCTGCAGTTCCCGGTAACGCGCATCCAGCTCCGCACGCTCCAGCGCATATTGCTGCGGCAGGGAAAACAGCTCGAAATAGTTTCTGGTCAGGGTTGACGACATGGGTGCCAAACGTTTTTTTGTCGTTGCGGGAACCGCGCGGCCGGCCTCCGGACCTGAAGAGACTGCCGCGGCGCCGGGCGCCTCGCAATGACGGGTTAAAAAGGACGGAACTAGACGTTAAAGCTTTCGCCGCAGCCGCACGCATCCTTGACATTCGGGTTATTGAAGATAAAGCCTTCATTGAGCCCCTCACGACCAAAGTCCAGCTCCGTGCCATCGATGTAGACCAGGCTCTTCGGGTCAACAAACACCTTCACGCCGTGGTCCTCGAAAACCAGGTCGGCGTCGTCTGCCTCGTCGACGAATTCCAGCACGTAGGCCATACCTGAACAACCGGAGGTGCGCACCCCGAAGCGCACGCCGATTCCCTTGCCGCGTTTCTCCAGGAAGTTCCTGACGTGCTCGGCCGCGGCCGGTGTGATGCTGATCGTCATCAGTGCGCCGCCCATTGTACGGAATTGAGGTCGATACCTTCCTTGTACATATCCCACAATGGTGAGAGATCACGCAGCTTGTCGATCTTGCCCAGCACCAGCTGGATGGTGTAGTCGATCTCCTCTTCCGTGGTGAAGCGCCCGATGGTAAAGCGGATGGAACTGTGTGCCAGCTCGTCATTGCGGCCCAGTGCGCGCAGCACATAGGAGGGTTCCAGGCTGGCACTGGTACAGGCCGAGCCGGAAGATACCGCGAGGTCCTTCAGCGCCATGATCAGGCTCTCTCCTTCCACGTAGTTAAAGCTGATGTTCAGGTTGCCCGGAATGCGATGGTCGAGGTCACCGTTGATATAGACTTCCTCGATACCCCGGAAACCTTCAACCAGGCGGTTCCGCAGGGCCAGAATGCGCTCGTTATCCGCGGCC
>DRQL01000280.1 GCA_011371465.1 Gammaproteobacteria bacterium
AATGCCGAATCGATTAGCCAGTACCTTGAGCAACACCACCTGGACGCGCATCAGGCCGCCGTCTACAAGGGCCTCTACAAGGATGCCGACTGGTACGTATTGCTGTATGGCATCTACCCGTCCCGCCAGGCCGCCATTGACGCGCGCGCCTCCCTGCCCGCCGCCATCCGCAGGGACCAGCCCTGGCCACGTACCCTGAAAAGCGTGCATAGCGCCATCCGCGCCATCCAGTAAGCACGGCAGCGATTCCGTATAAAAAACAAGGTTAAACCGCTAAAACACTGGCGAAAAACACGCTTCTCCATTATTCTTTCCGGCCCGTTTTTTGCCGATGGTTACCGCCACTACCGCGCAGGGAGTGGGCGGTGTCGCGCGCGCCGGGGAAATAATTACCTTTATCATTGAAAGGGTTACAGAGGAAAGACATGAGTCACGGGGCTTTTCCGGAAATACAGGGTCTGTACCACCCACGCCAGGAGCACGATGCCTGTGGCGTCGGTTTTGTCGCCCACATCAAGGGGCAGCAGAACCATGCCATTGTCCGCCAGGGCCTGCAGGTGCTGGAAAACCTGACCCATCGCGGTGCTGTCGGTGCCGACCCGCTGGCCGGCGACGGTGCCGGCATCCTGATCCAGATCCCCGATCGCTTTCTGCGCGAAGAATGCGCGACGCAGGGCCTGGAACTGCCCGAACCCGGCCGTTACGCGGTCGGCATGATTTTCCTGCCCCGGCAAAACCGCACCCGCGCCGAGTGCGAAGCCCTGATCGAGCGCATCGTGAACGAAGAAGGCCAGGGTTTACTGGGCTGGCGCGATGTGCCGACGGACAACAGCGGCCTGGGGCAGAGCGTCAGGGATGTAGAACCGGTGGTACGCCAGCTGTTCATCGGCTGCGGAGACAACTGCGCGACCCAGGATGACTTCGAGCGTCGGCTGTTCATCATCCGCAAGCAGATTGAAAACCAGGTGCGTGAATCCGACTGGGACGGACGCGGGAACTTTTATATACCGTCCCTCTCCAGCCGCACCCTGCTGTACAAGGGCATGCTGCTGGCCAACCAGGTCGACAGTTACTACCGGGACCTGCGCGACGAGCGCGTGGTATCGGCACTGGCGCTGGTGCACCAGCGCTTTTCCACCAACACCTTCCCCTCCTGGGACCTGGCCCACCCGTTCCGCATGATCGCGCACAATGGCGAAATCAACACCCTGCGCGGCAACGTCAACTGGATGCGCGCGCGGCGCCATTCCATGGCCTCCGAGCTGTTCGGCGCCGACCTGGAAAAAGTCTGGCCGCTGATCCCGGAAGGACAGAGCGACTCCGCCTGTTTCGATAACGCGCTGGAACTGCTGGTCGCCGGCGGCTACTCCATGGCCCATGCCATGATGATGCTGATCCCGGAAGCCTGGGCGGGCAACCCGCTGATGGACGAGCAACGCAGGGCGTTCTACGAATACCATGCCGCACTGATGGAACCCTGGGACGGGCCGGCCGCGGTTGCCTTTACCGACGGTCGCCAGATCGGCGCCACCCTGGACCGCAACGGCCTGCGCCCGGCGCGTTACCTGATCACCGACGACGACCTGGTGGTGATGGCCTCGGAAATGGGTGTATTACCCATCCCGGACCACAAGATTGTGAAAAAGTGGCGTCTGCAGCCCGGCAAGATGTTCCTCATCGACATGCAGCAGGGCCGCATCATCGACGACGCGGAACTCAAGGAACAGCTGTCCGCCAGTCACCCCTACCAGGACTGGCTGGAAAAGACCCAGATCCATCTCAAGAACCTGCCCGCCAATGTCGACGGCAACGCCGGCGACCCGGACACCCTGCTGGACCGCCAGCAGGCTTTCGGCTACACGCAGGAAGATCTCAAGCTGCTGATGACGCCGATGGCGCTGACCGGCCAGGAAGCCATCGGCTCCATGGGAGCCGACAACCCGGTGGCCGTGCTGTCCAGCAAGGCCAAGCCGCTGTCCAATTATTTCCAGCAAAATTTTGCCCAGGTGACCAACCCGCCCATCGACCCGATCCGCGAGGAACTGGTGATGTCCCTGGTGTCGCTGATCGGCCCGCGCCCCAACCTGCTGGGCCTGCACTCCGGCGGCGAACACATGCGCCTGGAAGTCAGCCAGCCGATCCTCACCAACAAGGACCTGGAACGGATACGCGGCATCGAGAAAACGACCGATGGCGTCTTCCGTACCCGTACCCTCGATATCTGCTATGCCGCGGACCTGGGCGCGGCCGGCATGCAGCCGGCCCTGACTGCGCTGTGCGAAGCCGCGGAACAGGCGGTGCGGAAAGGCGACAACATCCTCATCCTCTCCGACCGCAGCGTTTGTGCGCAACGGATTCCGATCCCCGCGCTGCTGGCCACCTCGGCGGTACACCACCACCTGGTACGCGCCGGCCTGCGCACCGAGTCCGGCCTGGTGGTGGAAACCGGTTCCGTTCGGGAGGTACACCAGTTCGCGGTACTCGCCGGCTACGGTGCAGAAGCCATCAACCCCTGGCTGGCGTTTGAAACACTGGCCGCCCTGAAGGACGACCTGCCGGAAGACCTGGAAACCGGCGAAATCAACAAGCGCTACATCAAGGCCGTCGGCAAGGGCCTGCTGAAAGTGTTCTCCAAAATGGGTATATCCACCTACCAGTCCTACTGCGGTGCGCAGATTTTTGACGCGGTGGGACTCAAATCGGATTTTGTAGAGAAATACTTCACCGGCACAGCCAGTATGATCGAAGGTGTCGGCATCGAGGAAATCGCTGCCGAGTCCGTGCGCTGGCATCGCGATGCGTACGGGCACAACCCGATCTACGCCGACGCGCTGGACGTGGGCGGCGACTATGCCTTCCGGGTACGCGGCGAGGACCACATGTGGACGCCGGACACCATTTCAAAACTGCAGCACGCCACGCGCGCCAACGATGCAAAGACCTTTGCAGAGTTTTCGCGCCTGGTGGACGAGCAGAACGACCGGCTGCGCACCCTGCGTGGCCTGTTCGAACTGAAATTTGCCAACGACCCGGTGCCACTCGACGAAGTCGAACCGGCCAAAGAGATCGTCAAGCGTTTCGCCACCGGCGCCATGTCCTTCGGCTCCATTTCCTGGGAAGCGCACACCACGCTCGCCATCGCCATGAACCGCCTCGGCGGCAAGTCCAATACCGGCGAAGGCGGCGAAGAACGCTTGCGCTTCAAGCCCATGGAGAACGGCGATTCCATGCGCTCGGCGATCAAACAGGTCGCCTCGGGCCGCTTTGGCGTGACCACCGAGTACCTGGTCAACGCCGATGACATCCAGATCAAGATGGCGCAGGGCGCCAAACCCGGCGAAGGCGGGCAGCTGCCCGGCCACAAGGTCAACGAGTGGATCGCCAGCGTGCGGCACTCGACACCCGGTGTCGGCCTGATTTCGCCGCCACCGCACCACGACATCTATTCCATCGAGGACCTGGCGCAGCTGATCCACGATCTCAAGAACGTGAACCCGAAGGCCCGCATCAGCGTCAAGCTGGTATCTGAAGTGGGCGTGGGTACCGTGGCGGCAGGCGTGTCCAAGGCGCACGCCGACCACGTCACCATCGCCGGCTATGACGGCGGCACCGGTGCGTCACCGCTGACCTCCATCCGCCACGCCGGCAGCCCCTGGGAACTGGGACTGGCCGAAACCCACCAGACACTGGTGCTCAACAAGCTGCGCGGCCGCATCGCCGTGCAGGTCGACGGCGGTATGCGTACCGGCCGCGACGTGGTAATCGGCGCCCTGCTGGGGGCCGACGAGTTTGGTTTTGCCACGGCGCCGCTGATCGTCGAAGGCTGCATCATGATGCGCAAGTGCCACCTCAATACCTGCCCGGTCGGGGTCGCCACCCAGGACGAGGAACTGCGCAAGCGCTTTACCGGCAAACCCGAACACGTGGTGAACTATTTCTTCTTTGTCGCGGAAGAAGTGCGCCAGCTGATGGCAAAACTGGGTTTCCGCACCGTGGACGAAATGATCGGCCGCTCCGACAGGCTCGATATGCGCAAGGGCATCGATCACTGGAAAGCACGGGGCCTGGACTATTCCCGCATCCTGCACCACCTGGACCCCGGCCCGGACGTCGCCCTGTTTAACAGCGAAAAGCAGGACCACGGGCTGGAAAAAGCGCTCGACAACAAGCTGATCGAACAGGCGGCACCGGCGCTGGAACGCGGTGAGTCGGTGAAAATCGAAACCCCCGTGATCAACGTCAACCGCACGGTGGGCGCCATGCTGTCCGGCCGGGTTGCCGAGCGTTACGGGCTGGAAGGTCTTCCGGAAGATACCATCCACGTCAAGCTGAACGGCGTCGCCGGGCAGAGTTTCGGTGCCTGGGTCACGCACGGTATTACCCTGGAACTGGAGGGCGAAGGCAATGACTACGTCGGCAAGGGCCTGTCCGGTGGCCGGCTGGTCGTCTACCCGCCGGCCGACTGTCCGATCGTCCCGGAAGAAAACATCATCGTCGGTAACACGGTCCTGTATGGCGCCATCTCCGGAGAGTGCTACTTCCGCGGTGTTGCCGGTGAACGCTTTGCCGTGCGCAACTCCGGCGCCAGCGCCGTAGTGGAAGGTGTGGGCGACCACGGCTGCGAGTACATGACCGGCGGCGTGGTGGTGGTACTCGGCCAGACCGGGCGCAACTTCGCTGCCGGCATGAGTGGCGGTATTGCCTACGTGCTCGACGCGAAAGGTGACTTCAGGGAGCACTGCAACCTGGCCATGGTGGAACTGGAACCGGTGCCGGAAGAAGACGAGGCACTGGAAACCCTGGAGCACCAGGGCGGCGACCTGGAAACGCACGGCAAGGTCGATATCAGTACCGACATGACGCGCTTCGACGCGCTGCGCCTGCGGCGCCTGGTCGAAAAGCACATGCACTACACCAACAGCAGCATTGCCCGCGACATCCTCGACCACTGGGACGAGATGCTGCCGAAGTTCGTCAAGGTAATGCCGGTGGATTACCGCCGCGCACTGGAAGAAATGAAAAAGGCACAGGCAGAGGCGCCGGCAGCACTGGCCGGCTGAGCACCCTGTGCGCCCGCCAGCAGTAAAACGATTCTAGAAGGCAAGACACCAGTTATGGGAAAACCAACCGGATTCATGGAATACCCGCGCCGGGAGCGCGGCTACAAACCTGTCGAAGAGCGCATCAAGCACTTTAAAGAGTTTGTAATCCCGTTAAGCGACCAGGAACTCAGCACCCAGGGTGCGCGTTGCATGGACTGCGGTATCCCCTTCTGCCACCAGGGCTGCCCGGTGAACAACATCATCCCGGACTGGAATGACCTGGTATGGAAGGGCGAATGGGAGCGCGCCATCAAGGTATTGCATTCCACCAACAATTTCCCCGAATTCACCGGCCGCATCTGCCCCGCACCCTGCCAGGAAGCCTGCACCCTGAACCTGGAAGGCGAACCGGTCACCATCAAGACCATCGAGTGCGCCATTGTCGACAAGGCCTGGGAAAACGGCTGGATCAAGCCATTGCCTGCCGCGCACCAGACCGGCAAAAAAGTCGCGGTGGTCGGCTCCGGCCCGGCCGGGATGGCCTGCGCGCAACAACTGGGACGCGCCGGTCACGAGGTTACCCTGTTCGAAAAAAATGACCGTATCGGCGGCCTGCTGCGCTACGGTATCCCCGATTTTAAAATGGACAAGTGCTACATAGACCGGCGCGTCCGGCAGATGGAAGCGGAAGGCGTCACCTTTCGACCGGACTGTAACGTGGGCGCCGATATCAGCACGGAAGAACTGCTGAAAAACTTCGATGCCGTTGCCCTGACCGGTGGCTCGGAACAGCCTCGTGATCTCCCGGTACCCGGCCGTGAACTGGAAGGCGTCTATTTCGCCATGCAGTTCCTGCCCCAGCAAAACCGGCGGGACGCCGGTGACACGGTACCCGCGGACCTGTCCATCACGGCCACCGGTAAAAACGTGATCGTCATCGGCGGCGGTGACACCGGCTCGGACTGTATCGGCACTTCAATCCGCCAGGGTTGCAAGTCGGTCACCCAGCTGGAAATCCTGCCAAAGCCGCCGGAACAGGAAAACAGGGAACTGACCTGGCCCAACTGGCCCAACAAGATGCGCACCTCCTCTTCACAGGAAGAAGGCGCCAAACGAGACTGGTCCGTGGCCACCAAAGCGTTCATCGGCAACCACGGCAAAGTGGAAAAAATCCGCTGTGTCCGTGTTGACTGGAGCAAGGACGAACAGGGTGCCTGGCAAATGAAGGAAATCGAGGGCAGCGAGTTTGAACTCGAGGCCGACCTGATCCTGCTGGCGATGGGTTTTGTTCACCCGGTCCAGGAAGGCCTGCTGAATGACCTGGGCGTTGCCTATGATGAACGTGGCAATGTGAAAGGCGATACCGAGGGTGAGAACGCGTACCGGACGTCCATCGACAAGGTGTTTGCCGCCGGTGACATGCGGCGTGGGCAGTCGCTGGTGGTCTGGGCGATTCGCGAAGGCCGGCAGTGTGCGCGGGCGGTTGATGAATTTTTGATGGGATCTTCGGAGTTGCCGCGTTAGTAACGCCTTGCGTCTGAAACGTGCGCTCTTTTACACCTGGGCAAGGGTTGTTCTGTCTGCTTTTCCAGCCGAAGGTTTGCCCGCTGCGCGGGTGCCCTGCGCTTCTCGACATTTTGCGCGCTCGCTGAACTCGCGAATCTTCGATTCGCTCAGACAGACGCTCGCTCTATCGCAAAATGTCTGCGATGCTCGGCTGCACCTACGGCTTGAAAAGCAACGACCACAACCCTCAACCAACCATTTGGCGCGAATGAACAATCACACCCGACAAAACCCGAACGAAGCCGCTCACTGTTGCCCCTGGCTACAGCGATCCACTCGAAACTTTCCGGGTTTCACGGGCGCATGAATGCCCAGCTTGTCCGGGTAGTGCTTTCACGCCCGTTGATGCAGCCGAGCATCGCAGCACAAAACGGAAGAAGCCAGCCAACTGTCTGAGCAGACCGCGTTTTTTGCGGTCTGTGAGTTTTGGCAGGCGCCGTTTTGTGCGAGAAGCGCAGGGCACCCGCGCAGCGGGCAAATCATCGGGCGTGAAAGCACTATCCGGACAAGCAAACCAGTCCTGTAGAATTCACCCTGACAACCGGGTTTAATACACCACCATGACCAAATTGAAAAATGACCGTTTTCTGAGAGCCCTGCTACGCCAGCCCGTCGATGTCACGCCCGTATGGATGATGCGCCAGGCCGGCCGTTACCTGCCCGAATACCGGGAAACCCGTAAAAAGGCCGGCAGCTTCATGGACCTGTGCACCAACCCGGAACTGGCCTGCGAAGTCACGCTGCAGCCGCTGGAACGCTTTCCGCTCGACGCCGCCATCCTGTTCTCAGACATCCTGACCATCCCCGACGCCATGGGACTGGGGCTGTATTTTGCCGAAGGCGAAGGGCCGCGTTTCGAACGCCCGATCCGGGACGAAAAACAGATCGAAGCGCTGGGTGTTCCCGACCCGGAAAGCGAACTGCGCTACGTCATGGACGCCGTGCGCACCATCCGCCGCGAACTGGACGGACGGGTACCCCTGATCGGCTTTTCCGGTAGTCCCTGGACGCTGGCAACCTACATGGTGGAAGGCTCCTCCAGCAAGGACTTCCCCACCATCAAGGCCATGCTGTACGAACGCCCGGAGCTGCTGGACAAATTACTGGATACCGTTTCCCGATCCGTGGCGCTCTACCTGAACGCCCAGATCGAAGCGGGCGCCCAGACGGTCATGATTTTCGACACCTGGGGCGGCGCACTGACCCCGGCGGACTACTGCCGCTTTTCACTGCAACCCATGGAACGCATCATCCGCTCACTGAAACGCGAAAATGACGGCCGCAAGGTGCCGGTCATCCTGTTCACCAAAAACGGCGGGCAATGGCTGGAAGCCATGACCGACACCGGCGCCGATGCACTGGGACTGGACTGGACCACGGACCTGGCCGACGCCCGGCGCCGGGTCGGCGACCAGGTTGCCCTGCAGGGTAACCTCGATCCGTCCGTACTGTACGCGTCACCGGACACCATTCGTGCACAGGTTGCAAAGGTGCTGGCCAGTTTCGGTAAGGGAGACGGGCACGTCTTCAACCTGGGACACGGCATTCACCCTGGCATCAACCCCGAGCACGCCGGCGCCATGATCGAAGCCGTGCACGACCTCAGCCGCGAGTACCACCCGTAGGAACGGTCCCCTGACCACGAAAACCGGTATTCCTCCAGCAAACACCCTGATAAGTGACCGGCCCGTATCCGGGTTCAGCGCACTTCGCTTAACAACGATTCCATCATACCCTGCGCCTGGGAAAGATAACCCCCGCCGAACAGGTTGAAGTGGTTCAGCACGTGGTAGAGGTTGTACAGGGTTCTGCGCAACGGATAGCCATCTTCCAGCGGCCAGGCATTTTGGTAGGCGGCGTAGAAATCCCGGCTGAACCCCCCGAATAATTCAGTCATCGCCAGGTCGGCTTCGCGGTCACCGAAGTAGACGGCAGGATCAAAGATGGTTGGCCGACCATCGCGTGTATACGCGTAGTTACCGGACCACAGGTCACCGTGCAGCAGCGACGGCTGCGGGTCGTGCCCATCCAGCAGGGCCGGCAACTGTGCCAGCAGCTGCTCGCCGGTATCAAGGCTTCGCGCCGGCGCCCCGTTACGCGCAGCCAAACGCAACTGAAAGGCCAGCCGGTGCTCGCGCCAGAAAGTCAGCCAGTCCGTCTCCGGCGTATTGACCTGCGCTGTCGAACCGATGGTGTTGTCGCGGTGCCAGCCGAAACGGGTCGACCCGACCCTGTGAATAGCGGCCAGTCCCTCGGCCAGCGCGGTTGCGCTGCCGGACCCGCCGGTTTCCAGGTACTCCATCACCAACCAGGCCTGCCGTCCATCCTGCCCGTGACACAGTGGACGTGGAATACACAGTGCGTCTGCCTTGCGCAGCGCTTCCAGCCCTTCCGCCTCGGCTGCAAACATATCGAGCCGGTCCGCGCTATTCAGTTTTACGAACCAGGCATGTGACCCGGAGTGGACGCGGCAGGACTGGTTGATAGAACCACCGCCAACCGACCGGGGCGTGGAAAGCGGTACCGGTTCACCCAGCACCTCCTGCAGTTGCTTTTCAATGGCTTGCCAGACAGACACCTGTTCACCGTTATCAACCGGGCGGGCCGCACGCCATGCAGCCTGGCCCGCGGGAGTAACTTGCAGACCGCGAACAGCGGGCGGAATTCAGGCCAGCAGTTTCAGGCGCGCGTGCATCAGGCTGCGACGCGGAAAATGCGCCCTGAGAAATTCCATCTGGTCCGCCAGCACGCGTTTGCCCTGCAGGTAGATGTACTCGGCGTGCGTCGGGGTGAAAGGCACCGCCAGCAGTTCCATGTGCGCCTGCTCCGGGCTGCGGCCGGCCTTGTGGTTGTTGCAGCGCCGGCAGGCCGTCACCACGTTGGTCCAGACATCCTGCCCGTTCTGGCTGATTGGCGTGACATGATCGCGCGACAGGTCGCGGCTCTGGAAGCGATCCCCGCAGTACATGCACAGGTGGGCGTCACGCTTGAACAGGGCCGGGTTGTTGAGCGGAGGGACATAGCGATCACGGTTCCTGATCAGTACCTTGTTACTGCCGTAGGTCGCGATAATGGAGTTGACGTCGATACGGCTCTGGCGCCCGGTCAGGGCACAGATACCGCCGTGCACTCGGTACAACAGGCTGCCGCAGCTGTACGCCACCTGGTCCAGGTGGTACAGGCGCACCGCTTCCTGGTAATTGATCCATTCCAGCGGCATGCCGGACGCATCGGTACGCAGGACCTGTTGATGCAAATCGTACACGTTAGGCCTCCCAATACACGGGTTTGTCCATTTATCCCAAATAATCCTCGGGTTGTAAACAGTCAGACAGCTGGATTCCCGATTTTGTCACCTTTTGCGGACATTTCATCACTGCCTGGAATCCGCTATCATGCCGCCTTTTGCGGGTTTCAGCCCCTTTACGGGCCTGAACCGGCCCGGATTGACTAAAAGCTGCGGCCGCACCGAGCGAGCGGCGGCCGGATTGCGCTGGAGAATCTACAGATGCCGATACGTTTGGGCGTGCCCAAAGAAATCGAACCGGGTGAACGCCGGGTAGCGCTGGTACCCTCTGTCGCCGAACGCTTTCACCGGCTGGGCGTGGAAGTGCTGCTGGAAACCGGCGCCGGTACCGGCAGTTATCACCCGGACAGCAGCTACGAGCAGGTCACGGTCGTCGACAGTGCCAGCGAGCTGTACCGGCAGGCGGACCTGATCCTCAAGATCCAGCCGCCCACAGAAGCCGAAATCGAACAGATCCGCGCAGGCGCTACCATCGCCGGCATGATGCAGCCCTACCGCTACCCGGAACGGGTACGGCTGTTGCGCGATCGCAAAATACTCGCCTTCGGCATGGAACTGGTGCCCCGCATCTCCCGCGCCCAGAGCATGGATGTATTGTCTTCCCAGGCCTCGATCGCGGGCTACAAGGCCGTGCTGATGGCCGCCAACCGCTACGGCGGATTCTTTCCCATGCTGACCACCGCGGCCGGCACCATCCGTCCGGCAAAGGTGCTGGTCATCGGGGCCGGGGTTGCCGGCCTGCAGGCCATCGCTACAGCCAAGCGACTGGGCGCCATGGTCGAGGGCTACGACGTGCGCGGCGCCACCCGGGAACAGGTCGAATCACTGGGTGCCAAGTTCGTCGATACCGGCGTTTCCGCCGACGGCGCGGGGGGCTACGCCCGCGAGTTGACCGAGGAAGAGAAACAGCAGCAGCAGAGCGTGCTGGAAAAACACATCGCCGCAGCCGATGTAGTCGTCACGACGGCGGCCATTCCCGGCCGGCCGTCACCGAAGATCATCAGCAAGACCATTGTCGAAGAGATGAAACCGGGCGCGGTCATTATCGATCTGGCGGCAGAAGGCGGCGGCAACTGCGAAGTGACCGAAGCCGGCAAACAGGTCAACCACCAGGATGTCATCGTCTACGGCCCGCTGAATGTACCCAGTGAGCTGCCGGTACACGCGTCCGAGATGTATGCCCGGAACCTGCTCAATTTCCTCACCCCCATGATCGAGGACGGCGAGTTCAAACCGGACTGGGACGATGAAGTCATTGCCGACAGCACCCTGACCCGGGACGGGGAGATCAAACACGCGGCGACCCGCGAACAGGTCGAGGGATCAGCATCATGATCGAAGGTTTCACTGCGCTGTATATCTTCATGCTGGCCGGTTTTACCGGTTACGAAATCATTTCCCGGGTACCGGTCATCCTGCACACCCCGCTGATGTCCGGTTCCAACTTCGTGCACGGCATCGTACTGGTCGGTGCAATGGTCGCGCTGGGACACGCCGAAACGGACATGGAGGTGCTGGTCGGCTTCATCGGTGTGCTGCTGGGCGCCGGCAACGCGGTGGGCGGCTACGTGGTCACCGAACGCATGCTGGAAATGTTCAAGAGCAGCAAGGAGGCCGGATAAATGGGCCTGCTTATCAATATCAGTTATTTCCTGGCGGCGGCGCTGTTCATCCTGGGTCTGAAGCGCATGAGCTCGCCGGTGACCGCGCGCGGCGGTATTGTCTGGGCCGGCGCCGGTATGGTGGTCGCCACCCTGGTCACCTTCATGACGCCGGGCCTGCACAACTTCGGCTGGATGATCCTGGCCCTTGCCATCGGCGGCGGCCTGGCCTGGTATACCGGCAAGAAGGTCGCCATGACCGACATGCCGCAGATGATCGCCATCTACAACGGCATGGGCGGTGGTGCGGCAGCGGCCATTGCGGCCGTGGAACTGATGGGCGGCGAGTTCTATTCGCGCACCTTCCAGGTGCTGGCCGTGATCGGCGCCATGATCGGTTCCATCGCGTTCTCCGGCTCCATGATCGCCTTTGCCAAGTTGCAGGGTCTCATGAAACGTTCGCTGGTATTCAACGGCCAGCAACTGTTCAACCTGCTGGTATTTGCCGGCCTGCTGATATTCGGCTTCCTGATAATGGGCGCAGAGCACCCCTCCAGCTTCAGCATCCTGGTATTTTTCGGCCTGGCGTTATTGTTCGGCGTCATGATGACGCTGCCCATCGGCGGCGCCGACATGCCGGTGGTCATTTCCCTGTATAACGCCCTCACCGGCCTGGCAGTGGCCTTTGAAGGCTTTGTGCTGGGCAACGCGGCCATGATCATCGCCGGTACCGTGGTCGGTTCGGCCGGCACCCTGCTGACCCAGCTGATGGCAAAAGCCATGAACCGGCCGATTTCCAATGTGCTGTTCTCCGGCTTCGGGTCCGGTGGCGGCGCCGGCGCGGAACAGCAGGATGCAGGCGGCGTCATGAAGGAAATCGACGCTACCGATGCGGCAGTCATGATGGCCTATGCCGACAAGGTCATCATTGTGCCGGGATACGGCATGGCCGTCGCCCAGGCCCAGCACAAGGTATGGGAATTCGCCCAGCTGCTGGAAAGCCGCGGTGTCACCGTGAAGTTCGCCATCCACCCGGTCGCCGGCCGCATGCCGGGACACATGAACGTGCTGCTGGCCGAGGCCGGCGTGCCCTATGACAAGATCTACGACCTGGAAGAAATCAACAACGAGTTCCCGCAGGCCGATGTCGCGCTGGTCATTGGCGCCAACGACGTGGTGAACCCGGTCGCGCGCACCAACCCGGACAGCCCCATCTACGGCATGCCGATCCTGGACGTCGACAAGGCGCAGAACGTCATCGTCGTCAAGCGCGGCAAGGGCAAGGGATTCTCGGGCGTTGAAAACGCGCTGTTCTTCCTGGACAACACGCGCATGCTGTACGGCGACGGACAGGATGTCGCCGGCAAGCTGATCGCGGAAGCCAAGCAGCTCTAGCCCGCATTTCTCACCGACTTCCTGCTGCGGCGGCGCCAGACTGTAAAAGATTGCCGCGCTACGCTCGCAATGACGCTGGACCTGCCAAACCCCTCAGGCCAGGAACTTCCCGCTGCGCAGGCGCTGTGCCTCCATTTTTTCCAGCTCCCGGGCTCCCGAGATCACCACGTTCGGATCGGGGACGAAATCCAGTTCCTCGTCGAGGCGCTGGTAGGGAACGGAGTTCAGGATCACCTTCATGGCGTTCAGCCGGGCCTGGTGCTTGTCGTTGGAGCGGATGATCTTCCAGGGCGCATGCGTAGTATGGGTTTTCTTGAGCATCTCGTATTTCACGTTGGTGAAATCATCCCACCGCTCCTGGGCCTGCAGGTCCACCTCGCTCAGTTTCCACTGGCGTAACGGATCCGTCTTGCGCCGTTCGAAACGCCGGTCCTGTTCTTCCTTGGTGACACTGAAATAGAGCTTGATGAGAATCGTCCCCTGGCGCACCAGGTCCTTTTCGAACCCGCTTACGCCGCGCATGAAATTCTTGTATTCCTTGTCGCTGCAAAACCCGAATACCGGCTCTACCATTGCCCGGTTGTACCAGCTGCGGTCAAACAACACGACTTCGCCACCGCGCGGAAACTGCTGGATATATTTCTGGAAATACCACTGGGTCTTCTCATGTTCGGTAGGTTTCGCCAGTGCCACCACGCGGTAATGCTTTTCGTTCATGTAACGGGTAACGCGGCGAATGGTGCCTCCCTTGCCCGCGGCATCCCGCCCCTCGAACAGGATAATCATGCGGGTCCCGCTTTCTTCCAGGTATTGCTGCATCCGGATCAGCTCGGCCTGGAACGGTTTGAGTTCTTCCTCGCGCAGAAAACGGCGTAATGCTTTCTTCTTCATCGCCTTGAGGCTCATTTCCTGCGGTTCCGGTTCCGCTTCCAGCTCCCGCTCCAGCGCATCCACTTCCTGCTCCAGCTCCTGCTGCAGGCCAGCCTGCCGGAGCCGGTTGTCCCGCATTGTCGGCAACTGTTCGATATTGTCGGGCACGGCCTCGAGTTGCGGGGACTCTGAATCTGGCTGATTTTCAATCATATGGACACCTGCTCGTATCTAAGGCCCCGGGTGGCATACACACGGGACAGTGGCTGGACGGAACGCGCTGTCAGGGAAACTCTGGTTAACCGGCTTTCCGCCACTCCGGCCTATGCCGGTATGACGAACCAGGCAGACATTCCCTGCATAAAAGCCTACCAGTGCTGCGACGGCAAGGCATTGACCCAGATCAGCCCGCCTGCCGGCAGCGGGAACTCAGGGATAGATTTCCGGTACAAAGGTCTGATCCGACATGGGTGGCCTGATATAGCTGCCACCCTCCTTACGCTCCGGTAATTCAATCGCTTCCGGTGTCAGATCCTGGTAGGGAATCAAACTGATGAGATGGGCAATACAGTTCAGGCGGGCATGTTTTTTTACATCCGAGTTCACCACGTACCAGGGTGCCTGCTTGATGTCCGTGTAGGCGAACATATGGTCCTTGGCCCTGGAATACTCCACCCAGCGCGAGCGGGACTCGATGTCGATCGGGGACAGTTTCCAGCGCTTGTGCGGCTCCCTGAGGCGACTCTGGAAACGGCGCTCCTGTTCCTCATCGGATATGGAGAACCAGTACTTGATCAGGGTAATGCCGGAACGCACCAGCATGCGTTCAAATTCGGGACAGGAACGTAAAAACTCCTCGTATTCCTCGTCGGTGCAGAAACCCATTACCCGCTCGACCCCGGCCCGGTTGTACCAGCTGCGATCGAACAGCACGATTTCTCCCGCCGCCGGCAAATGCGCGATATAACGCTGAAAATACCACTGGCTTTTCTCGCGTTCGGTAGGTGCAGGAAGTGCGACGGTACGGCATACGCGAGGGTTCAGGTGCTGCGTGATACGCTTGATGACGCCACCCTTGCCGGCGGCATCACGCCCTTCGAAGATGACCACCACCTTGAGTCCTTCGCTTCTCACCCACTCCTGCAACTTGACAAGCTCCAGCTGCAGCCCGAACAGGGCCTTCTCATACGTTTTCCGATCGAGTTTCTTTTCCCCGGACATACCACCCACCTTCACAAACCATTAGCCTGCTATATCTATACCACACTATATACCCGCAGGGTAAAGGTTGGCACATGGCAGCGGGTCTACTTCCGTAACGGTCTGTGCTTCTTCCGGAAAGCCTTGCGTTGTTCGGGCGACATGGCTTTCCACTTGTTGCGCAAAGCCTTGCGCCGCTCCGGCGGCAGCTGGCGGAACCATTCCCGGCGCTGTCGCAGGCGCTCCTGCTGCTCGGGTGGCAACTGCCTGAAATGCTGCTGGCGCTGGCGCAGTTTTTCACGCTGCCGGGGAGACAGGGACTGCCAGCGCTTCAGGCGCTGCCGGGTCCGTTGCCGTTGTTCAGGCGTCATCTTTGACCAGCGCTCGGCCCCCTTGCGCAACTTCTGCTGACGTTCAGCCGGCAGCTGATCCCAGCGCTCCCGAAAGGTACCGAGCAGTTTCTGTTCCTGGCCGGAGAGCGCATCCCAGGCTACCCCTTCGTCAGCAAACGCGATTACCGGCGAAACAACCAGTGCAAGCAGTACAACCATCAGCATTCGCATGACATTATTCATCCGTCGTCTCTGTTTCCTGATCCAGCACCTGCCATTGCGGGCGTTCGTAATCCAGCGGGTCCAGTATCTCACCCTGCAGTTCCTCGCTATCCGCGAGGAACTCAAGCAGTGCTTCGGGCAGGGCTTCGTCATCGGCTTCCTCTGCCAGGCTGACCGCGCTGGCGACCAGCAGGACAAGGCACGGACCCAACCGCCTAGCTGCTGGATTGCGTCGCTTCGAGCCAGGCATAGAAATCCAGGTCTTCCAGCAGTTCGAGGTTTTCCATCTGTGACAGCATTTCTTCATCACCGGGCACGCCATCGCTGACCCGGGGCAGGTAATTCCATACCAGCACGGCGGCCAGCACGGCGGCGGCCATTGCCAGCCCGCCAAACGGCAAACGGTTGATCCTGGATCGCGCCGGACCACTCACAGCTGACCTGCGCATCACCCGCAGGCGTGCAGCGGTTACTTCATCCACGCCGTCGGCGTGGCGGTCGAGCACCTGTTTGACCCGGTCCGTAAAGACACTATCCCGCTCGCTGTTCATGACCAGTGCTCCTCCAGCATGCCGCGCAGTCGATGTATAGCCCGTGAATAATGGGTTTTCACACTGCCTTCGCTGCAACCCATGGCGAAGGCCGTCGCGGCGGTGTCCAGACCTTCCCAGGCGCGCAGCAGGAACGCCTGCTGCTGCCGCAATGGCAGCGAGTGCAGCGCCACCCGCAACCGGTCGATGGCATCCGCCTGCAACAGTGCATCCACCGCATCCGGCTGTCCTGCATCGGGCAACTGCTGTACCGGATCGGGCCGTTCTTCTGCACCCTCGGGCTCCACGCCGAAACCCAGCCATGCCCGGAAGCGGTCACGTACCCGGTTGCGCCGGTAACGGTCGCGAATGCGGTTTTGCAGGATGCGGTAAAACAGCGGGGCCCATTCCTGCTCCTCACGGTGAAGGTAGGATTTCACCAGGCCCAGCATGGCATCCTGCACCAGGTCGAGGGCGTCTTCACGGTTACCCGTTGCCAGCTCGGCCATCCGGAACGCACGCCGCTCAATGCCGGCAAGAAAGCGATCGAGGGCTTGTGTGCGTTCCAGAACCGGCTCCTTTGTGCATCATTGCATCTGCACGTCATTGTACGGATTCTAGATCCTGTGGTGCGCTTTTGCATGATGCTGAATGCGATGCCCGGCGCGGTCCATGCGATGGTTGATCCGGTCGCCCTTGCGATCCAGGCGATGATTGATACGATCACCCTTTCGATCCAGCCGCTGGTTGATGCGGTCCCCCTTGCGGTCCAGGCGGGTGGCCAGTTTGTCCCTGCCCTGCGCGGCTGCTCTGTCCGAGGCACGATCCAGGTGCCGATCGATGCGATCCCCCTTTCGATCCAGACGGTGCTCGATACGGTCTCCCTTGTGATCCAGCCGGTTTTCAATGCGATCGCCCCGGTGATCCAGGTAACGTTCAACCCGTTCCCCGTTGCCACGGCTGTCAGCGCCGGCCAGTGTGCTGCCCAGTAACAGGCTGGTCGCAACCAGGGATGAAATCCATACTCGTTTGCTCATCTCGTTTTCCTCGTGTGGTGGTGAAAAATATACGTCTCACTATGCTCAACGCACAGGCTCCGCTGCGGTTGACAGGGAAACCGGTTATGATGACGCAGTGAATGCATTGCCCCACGAGAAAATCGATAAGATTCTGATTAAAAAGGCAAGTTTTTATTGGGCTGGCCGGTGCCAACCCGGCTTCCCGTAGACATTTCCGGATGGTTTCATGCCCGCAAGTACGCTGATTCTGGAGATTGCCGTACCCTCGCCGCTGTATCGCAGCTTCGACTACCGCGCGGCCGGGGCCGGCAGCGATCAGCCGCCAGAGGCGGGTACGCGCGTGCTGGTGCCCTTCGGGCGGAGCAAGGTGGTTGGCATCCTGCTGGCAGTCAAACAACACTCGGATCACCCCGCCGGCAAGCTGAAGAACATCCTGGAGATTCTCGACCCCGAGCCGGTCCTGGACACCGGGCTGATGCAGCTGCTGCGCTGGACGGCCCGCTACTACCATCACCCGATCGGCGAAACACTGAGCACGGCACTGCCGGCGTTGCTGCGCAAACCGGCACGACCGTCGCAACGATCGGACATGGTGTGGACACTGACGGAATCCGGCCGGCAACAGGCAGCGCAACCACCGCCGGGTGCTCCGCGCCAGGCCCTTGTGCTGCAAGCACTTGCAGATCAGCCACGAGGGCTGCAGCGGGAGGCGCTCCAGGTTCCGCTCGCCGTGCTGAAGCGCCTGCAGCACAAGGGCTGGCTCCGGCAGGTCGAGTCAGCACCGGATCCTGACGCAACGCCCGTCCACGCAACCGCCACCCGGCACACCCTGACCGCGCAGCAACAGGCCGCAGCCGAAGCCGTTCAGTCCGGCTTTGGCCGCTTCCAGCCCTTTCTGCTCGAAGGCGTGACCGGCAGCGGTAAAACCGAGGTCTACCTGTGCCTGATCGAACAGCTGTTACAGTCGGGCAAACAGACACTGGTACTGGTACCGGAAATCGGCCTTACACCGCAGCTCGTGGCACGCTTCCGGCAACGCTTCAATGTGCCGCTCGCCGTGCTGCATTCCGGTCTCAATGACCGTCAGCGACTGCAGGCCTGGCAGCAGGCCGCTGCCGGCACAGCGGGTTTGATACTGGGCACCCGCTCGGCGATTTTCACACCCCTGAAGAACCCCGGCCTGATCATTGTCGATGAAGAACACGATGCCTCGCTGAAACAGCAGGACGGTCTGCGCTACTCGGCGCGTGATCTGGCGGTCTGGCGTGCCCGGCAGCTGCATATCCCGGTCTTGCTGGGGTCGGCCACCCCGTCACTGGAAAGTCTCTATAACGTGCAGGAAGACCGCTATCGCCTGCTGGACCTTCCGCAACGTGCGGGTAAAGCACTCGCACCGACCATGCGCCTGCTGGACCTGCGCGGCCAGAAAATGCGCGACCTGCTCAGCGCCACGCTGCTGGAAGCCATGGCTGCACACCTGCAGCGTGGCGGGCAGGTGCTTCTGTTCCTGAACCGGCGCGGCTTTGCGCCGGTGCTGTTGTGTCATGCCTGCGGCTGGGTGGCCGAATGCCGACGTTGCGACGCGCGCATGACCCTGCACCAGCGCAGTGGCGAACTGCGTTGCCACCACTGTGGCAGCCAGCGCCGCATCGACCGCCATTGCCCGGCCTGTGGCAGCAGTGAACTGCTGGGCATCGGCGAGGGCACCGAGCGCATTGAACAGGCCCTGCAGCAGCATTTCCCCGACATCCCGGTGCTGCGCATCGACCGCGATACCACGCGCCGCAAGGGGGAACTGGAAGCCGCCCTGTCCGCCGCCGGGAGTGGCGCAGCGCGCATCCTGCTGGGCACGCAGATGCTGGCCAAGGGCCACCATTTCCCCGGCGTCACGCTGGCGGCCATCCTGGATGCCGACCAGGGCCTGTTCAGCAGTGACTTCCGGGCGGGAGAACGCATGGCACAGATGATCGTCCAGGTCGCGGGGCGGGCCGGACGTGCGGAAAAACCCGGTGAAGTCATGATCCAGACACACCACCCCGACCACCCCCTGCTGCTGCAGCTGGTCGCATCGGGATACCCCGCGTTTGCACGGGCGGCCCTGGAGGAACGGCGCGAGGCGCAGCTACCACCGTATGCCAGCATGGCCCTGTTGCGCGCCGAAGCAACCGATAGCGGGCACCCCAGGGCCTTCCTGGAGGCCGCACGGGAACTGGCTGAAGCGTACCAGGGCGAAACCGTGCAACTGTGGGGGCCGGTGGCCGCTCCCATGGAACGCCGCGCCGGCCGCTACCGCGCCCAGTTGCTGATCCAGGCACAGCAGCGCGGGGAATTGCAGCGCTTGCTCGGACACTGGATACCCCTGCTGGCGGGAATACCCCAGGTGCGCCGGGTACGCTGGTCGATCGATGTCGACCCGGTCGACCTGTTCTGAACAGCGGCTGGCGGGCTAGAAGCGGTAAAGCACGCCCAGGCTCCAGTAGTTGACGTCGGAATCGATCCGCGTGCCGTCCGCCTGCAGGGCCCACTCGGGCGTGATGTTCCAGCCCAGCGCCCCGCCCCAGGAGACGCTGCTGTCCGAGTCACTGGCGGAAAAGCCCGCCACCTTGACCGACACATCCGACCAGGCCGCACCGTAGCGGACCTTGATGTAGAACGTATCCCCGACCCGTGCCGCCAGGAAGGCCGCCCGGGTGTCGATATCCCAGTCACCTTTCTGGCCCGCGATTTTCACGTCACCGTCGGAAACCGTGGTGGTCAGCTCCCCTTCCACGGAAAGATAGAACTGCTGCTTGCTGAAGAATTCGTAGCCCAGCAGCACCCCGGCGTTGGTTGCATCGTCGAATCCGTTTGCATCCGCGTCCATAATCCCGACCGATGGCCCCAGGTAGACGCCACTGGCCGCATGAGCGGCCGTAATCCCGGCGGTGGCAAGCAAAGCAAAGGCTGTTTGACGAATCACTGTTTCTTCTCCCGTTTAAAGTGTTGTATACGTCCCGCCAGCCCGGATAATAGGCGCCTTTCCGGCTAGCGCGAAATCCATGAAGCACCTGCTGTCACAGTTACTGTCCGAAGCGGTCCAGACCCTGAAGTCACAGGGAGACCTGCCCGGCGACCTGGCCGTCGAGATCGGCCTGGAACGCACCCGTGACCGCCGCCACGGTGACTTCGCCAGCAATCTTGCCATGGTGCTGTGCAAACCGGCCCGCAGCAAGCCACGCGACCTGGCGGACCGGCTGGTCGCTGCGCTGCCCGACTCGGAACTGGTCAGCCGGGTCGAAATCGCCGGACCCGGGTTTATCAATTTTTTCCTCGGCCCGTCCGCCTACCACGCGACCATAACACAGGTCCTGGAACAGGGAGAACGCTATGGCCGCAGCGACTTCGGGCGAGGCAAATCGGTACAGGTCGAATTCGTATCCGCCAACCCGACCGGCCCGCTGCACGTCGGTCACGGCCGCGGCGCCGCCTATGGCGCGACGGTCGCTGACCTGCTGGCGGCCACCGGTTACCGGGTACACCGGGAATACTACGTCAACGATGCCGGGCGGCAGATGGATATTCTCGCTACCAGTGTCTACCTGCGCTACCTGGACCTGTGTGGTGAAGAAGTCCCTTTCCCCGCCAACGGCTACAAGGGTGATTATGTCTGGGACATCGCCGCCAGCCTGCACCGTGAGCACGGTGACGCGCTGCGCCACGCCGTCACGGAAGTGTTCACCGGGGTCCCCGCGGATGAACCGCAGGGTGGCGACAAGGAATTGCATATCGACGCCCTGATCCGGCGCTGCAAGGAACTGCTCGGCGCCGAACGCTACCGGGAAACCTTCGACCTCGGACTGAACTCCATCCTGCACAACATCCGCACCGACCTGGAAGAGTTCGGCGTGCACTACGACGACTGGTTCTCCGAGCGTTCGCTGACCGAAAGCGGCATGGTCGAGCGTGCCGTACAACGCCTGGAGCAGGCCGGCTATACCTACGAAAAGAACGGCGCAACCTGGTTCCGCTCCACCGATTTCGGCGATGAAAAAGACCGGGTAGTGGTCAGGGAGAACGGGCAGAGCACCTATTTCGCTTCCGATATCGCCTACCACATGAACAAGCTGGAGCGTGGTTATGACCGGGTGATCGATGTCTGGGGGGCGGATCACCACGGCTACGTGCCGCGCGTGAAAGCCGCCTTGCAGGCGCTGGGAGACGATGCGGACAAGCTGGACGTGCTGCTGGTACAGTTTGCGGTACTGTACCGCGGTGGCGAGAAGGTACAGATGTCCACCCGCTCCGGTGAATTTGTCACCCTGCGCGAGTTGCGCCACGAAGTCGGTAACGACGCGGCGCGCTTTTTCTACGTAATGCGCAAGTGCGAGCAGCACATGGACTTTGACCTGGACCTGGCCAAATCGCAGTCCAGTGACAACCCGGTGTACTATATACAGTACGCGCACGCGCGCATCGCCAGCGTGCTGCGGCAGATGCCCGACAAGGGCATGCAGTGGGACGCGGAAACCGGCGCACAAAACCTGCACCGGCTCACCGAGACCCATGAAGATGCGCTGATGGTGAACCTGTCACGCTACCCGGAAATCGTTGCCAGCGCGGCCGTCAACCACGAGCCGCACGCCATCGCGCACTACCTGCGCGACCTGGCCAACGATTTTCACACCTACTACAACGCGCACCAGTTCCTGATCGAAGACCCGGCACTGCGCAACGCCCGCCTCAACCTGATCCAGGCGACCCGGCAGGTGATCGTCAACGGGCTCGGGCTGCTGGGTGTATCAGCGCCGGACAGCATGTAGTTCATGGCAACCGACTACAGGCGACGCAGCAGGCGCAAGAGAAGACCGTCGGGACCCCCGCCCTGGCTATGGGCCGCGGCCGGACTGGTCGTCGGACTGTTTGTTGCCTTCCTGGTGTTCCTCAAGGTCAGCCACGACCAGACCTTCAGCGAACAGGCGGCGCTGGAACTTCCGGCCGAGCCGGTAGCACCCGCCCGGCCCAGGACGCACAAGGCCCCCGCGCCCCCACCCAAACCACGCTTTGATTTCTACAACCTGTTACCGGAAATGGAAGTGATCGTCCCCGAAGAAACCATCCAGGGAACGCCGACCCGGGAAGGCGTCAAGCGGGTCGAGAAACCCGGCACCTACCTGTTGCAGGCGGGTTCGTTCCGCAGTCGCAAACAGGCCGACCAGCTGCGCGCAAAACTGGCCCTGCTGGGCATGGAAACCCGCATCCAGACGGTCAGCGTCAACCACAAACAGTCCTGGCACCGGGTGCGGGTCGGTCCCTTCAACAACCTGCGCGACCTCAACCAGGCGCGCAGCCTGCTGAAGAAGAACGGCATCGATGCCATTCTGATCCGGCTGAAAGGCTGAACCGCACGCGCCTCAGTTGCGGCGCTGGAACTGTGCGACCAGTTGTTGCTGACGCCGTGCCTCGTGGATCAGTTGCTGGCTGATTTCACCGTTTTTAAACGCAGCGTCGGAAGTACCCTGACCGAGTTCGTTGATGGTAGCCACATTGCCGTTGATTTCCTCGGCGACCGCACTCTGTTCCTCGGCAGCCGTCGCGATCTGGGTGTTCATGTCACTGATCTTGCGGATTGCCGTGGTGATATCTTCCAGCGCCTTGCCCGCCCGGGTAGCGCATTGCACACTGGTTTCGGTTTTTTCAGTACCCTGCTCCATGGCGGATACCGCCTCGTTCGCACCTTCCTGCAGGCGTTCGACCATGTCCTGGATTTCCTGTGTCGATTGCTGTGTGCGCTGGGCCAGGGTACGCACCTCGTCGGCGACCACGGCAAAACCGCGTCCCTGTTCGCCGGCGCGTGCCGCTTCGATCGCAGCATTCAGAGCCAGCAGGTTGGTCTGTTCAGCGATGCCGCGGATCACGTCCACGACGGTACCGATGCTGGCGGCATCGCTGTTGAGCTGATTGATCACACCGGCAGCCTGAGCGACACCCTCGGCAACGTCGCGGATCGACCGCACCGTTTCATTGACCACCGCACGACCTTCATCGGCGGATTGCTGTGCCTCGACCGTGCCGTCTGCGGCGTAGGTTGCATTGCGCGCCACTTCCTGAACCGTGGCAGACATCTCGTGCATCGCTGTTGCCACCTGGTCGGTCTGCGACTGCTGTTCGTGCAGGCGTACATTGGTTTCCTCGATGGTGCCGGCCAGGGACTCTGCCGAGCTCTTGAGTGTCAGGCTGGAATCACCGACCCGGCCTACCACCGCGCGCAATTCCGCTGCCTGCATTTTCATGGCCAGTTCGATACTGCCTACTTCGTCCCTGTTGTCGGTATAAATCAGCTGCATCAGCGGATTGTCGATGATTTTCCGTGCCTTTGCGGCCGCTGCCCGGATCCGTCCTGAAATCAGCCAGGTCGTGAACACAGCCGCGCCCACACTCACGGCCGAAATACTCCAGGTGGCCACCGCACCGAACGCATCGCTGGCAGCCAGTGCCCCGAGCGGAGGAAGCACAGCGAACGCAAAACCGGCTGCCAGCCGGCTGCGAATACCGATTTCCGGCAGGCGCAACGCGAGCGGCATTTTTCCCTGCTTCAACTGCCGGTAGATACGCTCGGCGCGACGCACGATACTGCGCTCCGGTCGGGTACGGACAGACTGGTACTCATCGACCCGGCCGTTCTCCCGGATAGGCGTAACGTATGCATCGACCCAGTAATAGCTGCCGTCCTTGCAGCGGTTCTTGACGATCCCCATCCACGAGTGTTCGTTCTTCAGGCTGGTCCACAGGTCGGCGAAGGCTGCCGGCGGCATATCGGGGTGGCGGACGATGTTGTGATTACGCCCTACCAGTTCCTCTTCGCCATAACCGCTTACCTTGATGAAATCCTCGTTACAGTACGTGATGGCGCCTTTCAGGTTGGTTGTCGACAGCAGGTTGGCATCTTCCGGGTAGTTGACTTCGTGATCCGTTACCGGTGTGTTGATCTTCATTGTTGCAAGCTCCAGTGCTGTTTTCCTTAAACGTGTCTTCCCTGCTTCACCGCTACCTGACGGTCTGGAGGTGGTGCGTGCATCCCGTACAGGCCGCCCGACTCTTTCCGCGGGTGGTGCAGCGGGTCGTGGGCACTATATCGGTCACATGCCTCAACTCTTTAAAACAACACAAAAAATCCTGAAATAAAGGAACAACGGCGGGTGGCTGGAGGCGCTCCAGCTGATGCGGGAATCGCGCGCACGGCGTAGCGCATTGTCCAGCGGGCTGTTTTCGAACCGAAAGCGCTCAGCCGGGGAGTTCCCAGTCTTTATGATAGGTATACCCGGTCAGTCCGGATTCCAGCTCCGCCAGCACCCGTCGTGCCTCGTCACCGGCCAGGCCGGCATCCTCAACACGCTGCCGGTAGGCAGCGCGCAGCCGGTCCGGTTCAAAATGGACGTACGCCAGCAACTCATCCACCCGGTCACCGGGCTGGGCCAGGTCCAGGTCCAGGGTAAAAGAGGCATCGCCATGAATCTCCAGGTTCACGGCATCGGTATCCCCAAACAGGTTGTGCATATCGCCGAGGATCTCCTGGTAGGCACCCAGCAGGAAGAAACCCAGCAGGTAGGGTTCACCGGGCCGTACGGTGTGCAGCGACAAACTTTCGCGTATACCCTCACCCTCGACGTAATAGTCGATGCGGCCATCCGAATCGCAGGTCAGGTCTTCCAGCACGACGCGCCGGTCGGGCCGTTCATCCAGGCGCTGCAGGGGTACAACGGGGAATACCTGCTCAATGGCCCAGACATCCGGCATGGACTGGAACACCGACAGGTTGCAGAACACCTTGTCGGTCAGGGTGCGCTCCAGCTCTGCGCTCAACCGGTGCCGCTCCCTGCGGCCCGCTGCGAGCCGGTCTGCCAGGCGCCTGAGAATCGCGAAGTAATACTGCTCGGCAAGGGCGCGCTGGGCGAGATTGACGTAGCCCTGGCAATAGGCCTGCTGAACCGTTTCCAGCGCCCGCGCAGCCCGGGCAAGCACTTCCTCTTCGCTGCCGTGCGCCAGCTGCTGAAAAACCTGCTCCAGACTACGCACACTGTCCGGCACCACTTCCGGCATGGGTGGTGGTTCCTCCTCTCCCGTCACCTGCTCGGTGTCGATCACATTGGTCATCAGGATCGCGTGGTGAGCCGTCAGGGCACGGCCGGATTCGGTGACCAGGTCCGGGTGTGGCAGGTCGTTCTCGTCACACAGCTCGTGCAGTACGCTGACTACCAGGTCGGCATAGGCTTCCAGGCTGTAATCCATGGAACAGAAACTGCGCGAGGCCGTACCCTCGTAGTCCACACCCAGCCCGCCACCGACGTCCACCGTGCGAACCGGTACCCCCAGCGCATGCAGCTCGGCGTAGAAACGGGCCGCCTCCTGCAGGCCGTGGCGGATATCGCTCAGGCTGGCCAGCTGTGAACCGAGGTGAGAATGCAGCAACTGCAGGCAGTCCAGCATACCTTCCTCGCGCAGGCGTTCTACCAACAGCAACACCTGTGCAGCGTGCAGTCCGAACTTGGATTTCGCACCGCCGCTGTTCTGCCAGTTGCCCGTACCGATCGAGGCCAGCCGTACCCGCACACCCAGCAACGGCCGGACCTGCAGTGCCCGCGCCTGCCGGATGACCTGTTCCAGCTCCGACAGCTTTTCGATCACCAGGTAGACCGACAGGCCCAGCTTGCGTCCGATCAGGCCGAGACGAATATACTCCCGGTCCTTGTAGCCGTTGCAGATCACCAGGCCGCCGGGGCTTGCCAGGCCCAGCACCGCCATCAGTTCGGACTTGCTGCCGGCCTCCAGACCGACCCGTTCCGCACCGTGTTCCAGGAGGGTGTTGACCACGCTGAACTGCTGGTTGACCTTGACCGGGTAGGCGGCCCGGTACTTCCCGCGGTAGGCATGCTTTGCACAGCAGCGGTCAAACGCATCGACCAGCCGGTCCAGGCGCTGCCTGAGAATATTGTTGCAACGTACCAGCACCGGCCAGCGCAAACCGGCGCGTTGCAGTTGTGCGGCAACCTCGAGCAGGTCGACCTCCACGGTTTCATCTGCGGCCGCCAGCCGGACCGTCAGGTGCCCGTACCGGTTGATGTCAAAATAACCATCACCCCAGCCGCGCAGGTGGTAACGCTCGCGGGACGCATCGATTGACCAGTTCATGCTGTAGCCTGGCGTTGCCAGTGACCCCGCCTGTAGAGTGTAAGGACGCGGGGTAGTATATTGGAAAACCCGTTAACGGCCCCAATTAATCGTATGAAACCTGTCAACTCCGAATGGTTCACCGAGTACTGCGAGGAAGGCGGCTCTGCTTTCAGCCTGCAGCTGAAAGAAAAACTGCACGATGAAACCACGCCGTACCAGCGCATCGAAATCTATGCCACCACGCACTTCGGCAACCTGATGGTGATCGATGGTTTTGTGATGCTCACTGCCCGGGACAATTTTCTCTACCACGAAATGATGTCCCACCCGGCCCTGTTCACCCACCCGCAGCCACGCCGGGTGACCATCATCGGTGGCGGTGACTGCGGCACGCTACGCGAAGTACTCAAACACCCCGGCATCGGGCACGTGGTGCAGGTGGAAATCGACGAACGGGTAACCCGGCTGTCCGAACAGTATTTTCCCGAACTGTGCGAATCCAACCGGGATGCGCGTGTCCGCTTCGATTTCGGCGACGGTATCCGGCGCATGAAAGAAGCCGGCGCGGGCAGCGTCGATGTCATTATCGTGGACAGCACCGACCCCATCGGCCCGGCAAAAGGGCTGTTCACGGAAGATTTTTACCGCGACTGTTACCACGCGCTCGGTAGTGACGGTGTGCTGGTTCAGCAGAGTGAATCCCCCCTGCTGCATTACGACAGTATTATCCGGCCCATGCACCGGGCCATGCGCGCGGCCGGTTTCAGTGACAGTATCAGCCTGCAGTTTCCCCAGCCCTGCTACCCGTCCGGCTGGTGGACCGCCACGCTGGCGGGCAAAAAAAGCGTCCGGGAGTTTCGCAGCGGGGACGCCGGCAAGAAACCGTTTCCGACCCGCTACTATAATGCCGCCATCCACCAGGGCGCACTGGCACAGCCGGAGTTTTTCCTGACCGGCTGAAACCGGCTGATTTCAGCCGCACCAGCGGGTCACCCGATCCTGCGCACGCTGCATCAGTTCGGCGCGCTGCTGGTCCGACAGGTAGACCCGTTGACCGTCCTGGTCCAGGTTATAGATACGGCGGTAACTGTTGTAGCGGCGTATGTCATCGCGTGCCCGGTTACATTTCCTGATGCGTTTTTCCTCGGCTGCCTGCTCGGCTGCCCGCTGCTCGCGCTTCTGCCGGCGCTCGAGCTGGTAGGCGTTCAGCAGTTTGCGGGTTTTCTCCATGCGATCCTGAGACCTGTCCCGGGCGGCGCCTGGATTCGAGTAGGACTTCAGGACCTGTGATTTCGCCCCACGCTGCTGGTCCGTGTAATGGACCTGGCCGTTGTCGTCCACCCAGCGGTAGGTATCGGCCAGCGGGCTGCCGCCGGCGCACAGCAGGAAAACAGCGAACAGTTTGTGGCAATACCCGGTCTGCATGCCACAGTTATCGCTGCAGGCGGTCCAACCTTAAGCGCTGCCGCGCATCGAACAGCCGGCGCACCCCCAGGTGCACGGCGGCCATGGTCCCGAAACCGGCGCCGCCCGCAATCAGAAACATGATCAGAATCTGGTACTTGACGGCCTCCACCGGCTCTGCACCGGCCAGGATCTGGCCGGTCATCATGCCTGGCAGACTGACGATCCCGGCGGCCGCCATGGCGTTGATAATAGGAATGAGGCCGCTGCGGAACACCTGTTGGCGAATATCGGTCATGGCTTCCTGCGCGCTGTGGCCCAGCATCAGGCGCGCCTCGATCACCGCGCGCTGTTCCCAGGCCGACTGGGTCAGGCGGTCCAGCGCCAGCGCAATACCGTTCATGGTATTGCCCAGTAACATGCCAAGCAGGGGAATGGCATATTGCGGCTGGTACCAGGGCTCGTTACCGACCACCACCAGCAAGGCAAACAGCGCCACGGTAAAGGACGACACGAACATCGAAACCACACCGATGCTGTACCCCCAGCGCCCGGCAAACCGCCGGTGCTGGCGAGCCATCACTTCCCGACCGGCGATCAGCAACATCAGCAACGATATCAGCGTCACCCACAGCAGGTTGCTGTTGGCAAACAGCGCTTTCAGCACCAGCCCGACCAGCGTGAGCTGGATGGCGGTACGCAGGGCGGCCACCAGCAGCTGCCGGGCAATGCCCGGGTAGATACGCATCGAGCTGAGCGCCAGCGCCAGCACCAGCAGCGCGGCCAGCGCCAGATCGGTGTGGCTCAACTGGATCATGCCGCAGCCTCCAGCAAACCATGGCTGTCCAGCACCAGCACGCGGTCCGCAATGCGCGCTGTCTGCGCCTGGTCATGGGTTACCCACAGGCAGGCCGCCCGGTGCGCCTGCAGCCAGGCGCGCACGATGCTTTCGACCTTCCCGGTATTGACCGGGTCCAGGTTGGCCGTCGGCTCGTCCAGCAGCAGCACTTCCGGTTCATTGGCCAGCAACCTTGCCAGTGCGAGACGCTGACGTTCACCACTGGACAAGCGCTCCACCCGCCAGCCGGCCACCTCTTCTCCAAACCCGAGCTGACTGAACATCGCCGGCTGCGCATCGGGGAAATGATCGCCCACCAGCGGCGCCCACCAGCGGCTTTCGGCGGGCAGGTACGCCACCCGCCTGCGCCACTCTGCCGGCGGGACCTGCTCGCGACTGACCGCCCCCAGACACACGCGGCCGGCACTGACATCCAGGTCTGCCAGCGCGCGCAACAACAGCGTCTTGCCGGAACCGCTGGGACCGGACAGGCAGACCAGTTCACCGGGATCCAGGCTGAAAGAAATGTCGCTCAAACCGGAACGCGACAGGTGACTGACTTCGAACAGGGACATAGACCTATAATAGTATGACAGACAAAAAAACGGGCGCCGAAGCGCCCGTCGTAACGACTACCTGGCTGGTAAAAGCCGGGTATCAGAGGCCGGAACCGCGAGATCCTGTAAACTCGGGGTACGCCTCCATACCACATTCAGAGAGGTCGACACCTTCAAACTCTTCTTCCTCACTGACGCGGATTCCCATGACCATCTTGATCACCATCCAGACAATCAGGCTGGCCACGAAGGTCCACACAAAGATGGTAGCCAGACCGGTCAGCTGAGCTGTCATGGTAGCCTCTTCGTTGGTCAATGCAACCGCAATGAGACCCCACATGCCAACCACACCATGCACGGAGATGGCACCGACCGGGTCGTCGATCCTCATCTTGTCCAGGGTCAGGATCGACAGCACCACCAGCACGCCACCCACGGCACCGACCGCAGTCGCCACCAGCGGTGTGGGCGCCAGCGGCTCGGCCGTGATCGCAACCAGGCCGGCCAGTGCGCCGTTGAGCGCCATGGTCAGGTCGGTCTTGCCGAACATGGCGCGTGCCGTCAGCATGGCCGCGACCACGCCACCGGCAGCCGCCATATTGGTGTTTACGAACACCATGGCAACCGCGTTGGCTTCATCCACATTGGTCAGGACCAGCTCGGAACCACCGTTGAACCCGAACCACCCCAGCCACAGGATGAAGGTACCCAGCGTGGCCAGTGGCATGTTGGCGCCCGGTATGGGATGAATCTCGCCATTGGGACCGTATTTGCCTTTGCGTGCGCCCAGCAACAGGACACCGGCCAGCGCAGCCGTCGCGCCACACAGGTGAACGATGCCGGAACCGGCAAAATCGTTGAATCCCAGTTCGTCCAGGAACCCGCCGCCCCACTTCCAGTAACCCTGCATGGGATAGATGAAGCCGGTCATGGCGACTGCAAAGACCAGGAAAGCCCACAGTTTCATACGCTCCGCAACGGCACCCGATACGATGGACATGGCGGTTGCCACGAACACGACCTGGAAGAAGAAGTCCGACATGCTGGAGTAGTAACTGCCGTCGTACCACTCCTCCGGGTTCTGCGCCAGCACTTCTGCGGCGACGTTGTCAGCGCCCAGCAGGAAACTGACACCCGGCCAGTAGGCGTTGACCGCCTCGCCCGGGTACATGATGTTGTAACCCACCAGCATGTACATGATGCTGGCAATCGCATACAGGGCAATGTTCTTGGTCAGAATCTCCGCCGTGTTCTTGGAACGGACCAGCCCGGCTTCGAGCATGGAAAAACCGGCCGCCATCCACATGACGAGCGCGCCGGATACGAGGAAATAAAACGTATCCAGCGCATATTTAGTTTCTAGAATTGCTTCCACTTTTCGATCCTCCGCAACGTTATCAGCTGCTTGTTGGATTGATTACAAAGCGTCGGGCCCGGACTCGCCGGTGCGGATGCGAACCGCCTGCTCTAACGCGTAAACAAAGATTTTTCCGTCACCGATCTTGCCAGTATTGGCGGCTTTGGAAATCGCTTCGATCACCTGTTCGGTCAAATCGGCCTTGACGGCCACTTCGAGTTTGACCTTGGGCAGGAAATCCACCACGTATTCCGCGCCGCGGTACAACTCCGTGTGACCTTTCTGGCGTCCAAATCCTTTCACTTCAGTGACCGTGATGCCCTGTACGCCAAGCTCCGATAACGCTTCGCGAACGTCGTCGAGTTTGAAGGGCTTGATGATTGCAGTAACAAGCTTCATCAGATGGTCTCTCCTAGGTTGCGCCCGCTCTCACGAGCGGGCTTTTTCAGTACTTGCGGTAAATAGTCGACTCAGAAGTCTTTGGCCCAACCGATCCAGAACTTGGGATTGTCATCGCTGACCAGGTCATTTGCGTCGTCGACCTGTTCGTAGTTCACACTCACGGAACCGAAGTCACCGGCGTCCTTGGCGACGCTGATACCCCAGTGGGTATAGTTGAAGTCACTGGCCGGACCATCACCGTCGGAATCAAACTGGTAGGTGCCGATAAAGGCGGAAGGTGCAAAACCTTCGTAGTCCCAGCCCGGATCGATACCGAGGTTGTAATAGACGTCGCCGCTGTCAAACGCGCGCGGGGTATTCTGGCTTTCGACTTCACCCCAGTAGGTGTAGGAAATGCTGCCGGTGATCCACTGCCAGCTCAGGCTGCCGTAGAGTTCCGCGTAGTCGATATCACCGCCCTGCTGCTCACCGCCGGCACCCGGGTACCAGTAGTAAATGGTGCCGACGTCATAGCTGAGACCGGTATCGCCGATGTCGCTGCCAAAACCGGCATACAGATCGATTTCAGTGCTTTCCTTGCCGCCGAAGTCTACGTTGGACATCCAGGTGCCGACATACAGGCCGGAATCGTGGCTGTAATCGATACCACCCTGAATTGCGGCGCTATCGTCAGTCTGTGAAATACCGCGGAAGTAATAGTTACTGACCGTGGCAATATTGGCGCTCAGTTCAGCCTGGGCGACACCTGCGCTGGCCAGCAGCGCTGCCGCGATCATGGTCTTGGATACATTCATGGTAAGGACTCCTATTTCCTTTTATTAAATGACATGGGTAACAGTCTTTTGCCTGCGGGCATGCATACCGCCCACAGCAGGCGTACGCAATGCTTTAGCAGTTCCTGTGCCAGCCTGTTAAAACTTTATAATTCAACAAGTAATGATATTTCCGGCGCCACTGCCCGGCGGGCCGCGCACCAAACTGGTGACCTCAATCTGTGCGCACCGCTTTTGTGCACCAGAAATGTGCGCGCGGGCCACGACCAGAATACCGGCGCAGCCCGGACGGCGTTCTCCCACCACCGGCGAGTGTCCGTATCTGGACGCCGCCGGCACGCTCGGCTATGGTTGCCCGCATGCTTGACCCCAAACTGCTCGATGACATTGCCAGGCGGCTGACCGGCGCCATGCCGCCCGCGGCCAGGGAACTCCAGGCCGACCTGGAAAAAAACCTGCGCGCGGCCGTACAGTCCGTGTTTGCCCGGCTGGATCTGGTCACGCGCGAGGAATTCGACGTGCAGACCAAAGTGCTGGCACGCTCGCGGGCAAAACTGGAGCAGCTGGAAAAGCAGGTTGCAGAGCTGGAAGCCGCACTGCTGAAAAAATAGTTCTTCATAATTCCAGGGAAGGAATGTATGTCGCTTGCTGTACTCTACAGCCGCGCCCAGACGGGCGTTCAGGCGCCGCTGGTCACGGTCGAGGTCCACCTTGCCAACGGTCTGCCCGCGCTCTCTATTGTCGGCCTGCCGGAAACCGCGGTACGCGAAAGCAAGGACCGGGTACGCAGCGCGCTGTTGCACAGCGGCTTTGAGTTCCCCGCCCGCCGCATTACCGTCAACCTCGCACCGGCGGACCTGCCCAAGCAGGGCGGTCGCTACGACCTTGCCATTGCGTTGGGTATTCTTGCCGCTTCCGGCCAGGTTCCGGGCGAGGCGCTGGATCACTACGAGTTTGTAGCCGAACTGGCGCTCGGTGGTGCCTTGCGGCCGGTCTGCGGGGCGCTACCCGCTGCACTGGCCACCACGTCGCAGGGACGTCAACTGGTCTGCGCGCGGGAAAACGGTGCGGAAGCCGCGCTGGCCGGGAGCGACCGGGTGCGGCTTGCCGGCCACCTGCTGGAAGTCTGCGAACAGCTGCGCAATCCGGACCGCCTGCCCTGTCCGGGCCACCCGGCTGACCCGCAGCCGCCGGATCATCCGGATCTCAGCGATGTCCGCGGCCAGCACCAGGCGCGACGCGCGCTGGAAATTTCCGCCGCCGGCAACCACAGCCTGCTGCTGATCGGCCCACCCGGCACCGGCAAGACCCTGCTCGCCAGCCGCCTGCCCGGGCTGCTGCCACCGCTCGATGAGCAGGAGGCGCTGGAAACCGCCACGGTACGTTCGATCAGTGCCGGTCGTTTTGATGTCCGGCACTGGCGCCTGCGGCCGTTCCGCACACCCCACCACACCGCATCGGCCGCCGCGCTGGTGGGAGGCGGCTCCAACCCGCGCCCGGGTGAAATTTCGCTGGCGCACCACGGCGTGCTGTTCCTGGACGAATTCCCGGAATTCAAACGCCATGTCCTGGAAGTGCTGCGCGAACCGCTGGAGACCGGCAGTATCATCGTCTCCCGCGCCAGTGGCCAGGCCGAATTCCCGGCACGCTTCCAGCTGGTCGCCGCCATGAACCCCTGCCCCTGCGGTTACCAGGGCGACCCGGACGGCGCCTGTCGCTGTACGCCGGAACAGGTGCAGCGCTACCGCAGCCGCATCTCCGGTCCGCTGCTGGACCGGATTGATATACAGGTACAGGTACCGCGCATTTCCTGGGAACAACTGAACGGCGCAGACGGGGAAAGCTCTGCACAGGTGCGCACGCGCGTCAGCAGCGCACGCCGGTGCCAGCAGGCACGCGGCCAGCTGAATGCCGGTATTCCCCTGAACCGCATGGACTGTATCTGCAGGCTGTCCACCCCGGACAAGGCGCTGCTGCAAAAAGCCGCTCAACGTTTCCGGCTCTCGCCGCGCGCCGTGCATCGCATCCTGCGGGTCGCACGCACCATTGCCGACCTGGACCAGAAGGATGATATCCAGGCCCCGCATTTGCAGGAAGCCATCAGCTACCGGGGGTTCGACAGCGGACCATGAGCCGCTTGCCCGGGAATCGAAGTTTTCGGTTTTGCAAGCTGCCGCAAAAACTTTTTGCCGGTTACAATGACCGGCATGCGCAGTTCCCCCGCCTGTACCTGATTCGTGGCCGATCTCAATCCCCAGCAACGCGCCGCCGTGCGCGAAACCGACTGCCCGTTGCTGGTGCTGGCCGGCGCCGGGAGTGGAAAAACCCGCGTCATCACGGAAAAGATCGCCTACCTCATCGAACGCTGCGCCATCCCCGCGCGCAACATCGTTGCCGTCACCTTCACCAACAAGGCCGCTCGGGAAATGCGCGAACGCGTCAGCCGCTCACTGTCCGGCGATGCCGGCAAGGGCCTGCAGGTATCCACCTTTCACACCCTGGGCATGCGCATGCTGCGGCGCGACGCAGCGGGGCTGGGTTACAAGGCCAGTTTTTCGATTTTCGACAGCCAGGACAGCCTGCACCTGATCGACGAGCTGCTGCGCAAAAACCCGGGCGCTTTTGCGCCGGATGCGCTGCGCAACCGCATCTCCGGCTGGAAAAACGAGCTGGTGCTGCCGCCACAGGCGATTCAGCAGGCAGAGAGCGAGTTCGGAACCGCTGCCGCATTGCTGTACGCCGAGTACCAGCGCAACCTGAAAGCCTACAACGCGCTGGATTTCGACGACCTGATCCTGCAACCGGTGCTGGCCCTGCAGGAGGACGAGCAGGTACGCGACTACTGGCAGAACCGCGTGCGACACCTGCTGGTGGATGAATACCAGGACACCAATGCCGCACAGTACCGGCTGGTGCAGTTACTGGTCGGCAAAACCACCCCTTTTACCGCGGTCGGCGACGACGACCAGTCCATTTATGCCTGGCGCGGCGCCAACCCGGAAAACCTGCACCGCCTGCAGGAAGACTTCCCGCGCCTGCAGGTCATCAAGCTGGAACAGAACTACCGTTCCGCCGGCTGCATCCTGAAATGCGCCAACCAGCTCATCGCCAACAACCCGCACGTCTACGAAAAACGCCTGTGGAGCGCGCTTGGCTACGGCAGCCCGCTGAAAATCCTGGGCTGTCGCGACGGCGAACACGAAGCCGAACGCGTGGTATCCGAAATCCTGCATCACCAGTTCACCCATCGCGGCAAGCACGGCGAATACGCCATCCTGTACCGCGGCAACCACCAGTCGCGCGCGTTCGAAAAGGTATTGCGCGAACACAGCATTGCCTACCACCTCAGCGGTGGCACCTCGTTTTTCGAATACCGCGAGGTCAAGGACCTGCTAGCCTACCTGCGCCTGCTGGCCAACGAAGACGACGACCGCGCCTTCCTGCGCGTGGTCAACACGCCCCGGCGCGAACTGGGCGCAGCAACACTGGAGAAACTTGCCGGCTTTGCCTCGGAACAGGACATGAGCCTGCTCGCTGCCTGTTTTGAAAACGGCCTCGCCGAGCGGCTCAACAGGCGCGCCCATACGCGCCTGCAGGAATTTGCCCAATGGGTAGTCAGCCTGGCCGACCAGGCCCGCGAAAACGACGCCATGCCGGTTATCCACCAGCTGATGCGCGACATCGACTACAGCGACTGGCTGCTGGACAGCGCAAAAGACCCGGGTGATGGCGAACGCAAGCTGCAGAACGTCAACGAACTGGTCAGCTGGCTGGAACGCATGGCCCGACAGGGAGACGAAGCGCCGGGCCTGCCGGAACTGGTCAATCGCGTCAGCCTGCTGGACCGGCTCGACCGGGACGACCAGGGCAACGACAACTGTGTGCGGCTGATGACCTTCCACGCCGCCAAGGGACTGGAATTCCCGTACGTATTTATGGTCGGCATGGAAGAAAACCTGCTGCCGCACCGCAGCAGCATCGAAGCGGACGACCTGGAGGAGGAACGCCGGCTGGCCTACGTGGGCATCACCCGCGCGCAGAAAGGACTGACACTGACCTATGCCGGCAAGCGGCGACGCGCCGGAGAATGGGAAAGCTGTGAGCCCAGCCGCTTCCTGTCGGAGCTGCCGGCGGATGACGTCGAGTGGGACAAACCTGGCATGGTGAAAACCCCGGAAGTACGCAAACAACGCGGCCAGGCCCACCTGGCGCAACTGAAAGGCATGCTTTCATAAAAAAGGCCGCCCAAAGGCGGCCTTTTTCAGCGTACTGGCCGGCGGTCCTACAAACCGGACTGCGACAGCATGTGCTCGATGGCGCCCTTCAGTTCGTCCGCCGAACAATCCGCACAGGTGCCCTTGGGCGGCATTGCATTCAGGCCGCTGGTCGCCGAGGCCACCAGGCCATCGATCCCCTTGGCCGCGCGCGGACCCCAGGCGGCCTTGTCACCCACCTTCGGCGCACCGGCTACACCCGTGCCATGACACGCCATGCAGGCCGAGTTATACACCTGCTCACCGGAACGGGGAGCGGCCGCGGCCGCAGGCGCTGCACTACTGGCAGCGGGCACGGAACCGACGTTGACCTGGCCCACCGGGCGAATATTCTCTTCGATTTTTGACTGCATGCGCTCGTTGGCCTCTTCACCGTCATCAATATCGCTGGTTACCGTATTGGCAACGAAATAAAAGAGAACGGCTACCACGGCAAGCGCACCCAGTACGCCGAATATCGTGGTCATTACGGATTTGTCTTCGTGGCTCACCTGAACCCCCTGAAATTTATGGATAAAGTTAATATGGCAAGGCCGGCTGGCTGCAGCACGACCGGTTTGAAAACTGGCGCAAGTATAGCCGTAAACACCTGTGCGCGAAAGAAAAACCCCTCACCGCACTAAAGTATTCGCCAGCGCTGCCGTTAGCCAGTGCGAGGGAACCCGGAACGGCTCATGGATGACCAGGAGGCCATTACCATGAACGTTGATGCACAGTTCCCGCAAGCGCCCGCTGCCGCACTGGCCAACCGACCGCAACCCACACAGGCCGGTCAGACCACTGCGCGGCCGGTCGACAAAGCCAACAAGGACGCGTCCACCGACAACCGGACCGGACCGGATGCCCGCCAGACCGAGGCACAGAAAACCGCCGCCCGCCCGGAACAGGCACACGAGAAACGTGTCACCACTGGCAATACTGACCAGGAACGCGGCAGCAGGTCTCCTGCCGGTACTTTCCAGGCCAACAGCCGCGACAGTGAACCGGTCGGCGAACTGCTCGACGTACTGGCCTAGGCAGAGCACATGAAGATCGACAGCGCACTCTCACAGGCCATGCTGGGTATTCAACGCGGCCTCGCCAGCGCCCGTGACCACGCCGGCCAGATCGCCAACGCAGGACAATTCAGCGAAGACAGCCCCGCCAGCCTGGTGGAACCCCTGCTCGGACTTCGCCAGGACCGCATCCAGGTACAGGCCTCCGCCCAGGTCCTGAAAGCCGTTGACGACATGCTCGGCACCCTGTTTGACGATAAAGCCTGAGCCTTCGGCCAAGCCATACCCCCGCTACGGGCTGGCAACCGCCATTCGGTTGCCTGTATCATTCTATCCCTCCTGCTCAAGCGCCCGTAGCTCAGCTGGATAGAGTACCGCCCTCCGAAGGCGGGGGTCACAGGTTCGAATCCTGTCGGGCGCGCCATATCCCATTGAAATAGATCGAAATTATATATTAGCGTTCCCTGCGCGGATTGGATGGCTTAAGCCTTTCGCGACTTAACTGCAACCAGGGAAGCGTCCCTGGTTGCGATATCTGGAGAATCCATATAAATATGCAATAATATATTTACAATATTATAAATATATAATAGCATATATTTATGAATGGAGTCATAAAATCACTGAAAAACGCCAGAATGGAGAAAAAGCTTAAACAGTCCGAGCTTGGAAGCAAGCTCGGGTTGCCGCAAAGTCATATCTCCAAAATCGAGCAAGGCGCTACTGATCCACGCCTGTCCACGGTGACGGATATGGCGCGCGTGCTGGATCAGGAATTGGTACTTGTTCCCCGAGCGATGCTGCGCGTTATCAACGCCATCATCCGGGGTGAAGGCGAGCAAACGCCGATGTGGCAGCCAGATGAAAAAGAGGAGGATCAATGACTGACCTCCTTGAAGTAAGCCTGGGTAACACCCACGTCGGAAGACTGATCCTGGCGACCGGAGACCGGGCTTTGTTCGCTTTTGACGAGAAGTATCTGAATGATGTAAACCGTCCGGTATTGAGCCAGTCATTCTTTACCCAAACCGGTGAGCTGCTCCCTGAAACCAGGACCACACAAACCAAACTCCCGCCTTTCTTTTCCAACCTGCTGCCAGAAGGGCATTTGCGCACGTATTTAGCAAAGCGTGGCGGCATTAATCCCGCCAGAGAATTCAAGCTCATCGAGCTGCTGGGCGAGGATTTGCCGGGCGCGGTCACGATCAAGCCACTGGATGGGTTGGCTGACTTGCAGGAGCGTGATGAAACGCGGGACAGCAAGGAAGCGCCCTACCGGTTTTCATTGGCCGGGGTGCAGCTTAAATTTTCTGCACTGGCTGAAAGTACCGGTGGATTGACCATCCCGGCCAGTGGGGTGGGAGGTGACTGGATTGTCAAATTGCCTGCGCAAAATTTTGTACAGGTGCCCGAGAATGAATGGTCCATGCTGCATTTGGCGGGCGAAACTGGTATTCCTGTTCCAGAAGCGAAGCTGATTGATCTGCAAGACATCGCAGGCCTGCCTGATCTGGGGGCATTATCCGGGACGAAGGCGCTGGCGGTGAAGCGTTTTGACCGGGCAGCGTCGGGGCAGCGCATTCATATCGAGGATTTTGCCCAGGTTTATGGCATTTATCCCAACCATAAATACAATAAAGTCAGCTATGCCAATATTGCTAATATGATCTGGACGCTCACCGGCGAGGCCGGGCTTGTTGATTTCATCCGGCGGCTGGTCTTCAACATCGTGATCGGTAACGGGGATATGCATTTGAAGAACTGGTCGCTGATCTATCCCGATGGACGAACGCCGCAGCTTGCCCCTGCTTATGACTTGGTTTCAACTGTGCCTTATATTCCCAATGACAGGCTGGCGTTAAGTTTAGCCGGAACAAAAGATATGGGTGCGATATCGCTTACGCATTTCGTCAGGCTTGTAAAAAAGGCCCAGGTGCCGGAATATCTGGCACTAAGCACGGCAAAGGAAGCCGCCGAAGACACGATTCAGGCGTGGCATGAAAACAAGGCGAGCTACCCGCTCTCTGATGAAATCAGGGAAAGACTGGATCAACATATCAAGTATTTGATGTTGGCGAGATAAAACGGTGCTAATGAGCGCCAGGGATTTGGGCGGATTCTAACGGCCACACGCGTTTAAATTTTCAATATCTTTACAATTGCGAGCGTCGGCACCAGAGCATGAACCGTCAAACCCCTGATCAGGTTTACACGGGTAATGTAGAATGGCCACAGGCTGCATGATCAGGCCTTAGCCAAAATGGGCAGAAGACACTTATAGAGCTGTCCGAAAATCGGGGTCCACTTCTCCCAATACCTGGATCCCGGCCTTCGCCGGGATGACGGTAAAGAAATGATTCAGGATTACCTACTCCTTCCCCGCCCACTTCGCCAGCAACCGGTCCAGGTGATTGGCAAACGCCTGCCGGTCCGCCTGGCTCAT
>DRQL01000281.1 GCA_011371465.1 Gammaproteobacteria bacterium
CAGGGGGTGAGCCGCTGTTGCGGCCGGATATCTATGATATTTCCCGTCGGGCAAAGGAAATGGGGTTCTATGTCGGCCTGTCTACCAACGGGACTCTGATCGATGAACAGAATATCGACCGGATCGCCGCAGTCGGTTATGACTACGTAGGCATCAGCATCGACGGTGTCCGCGCAACCCATGACCGATTCCGCCGCAAACAGGGCGCTTTCGACGCATCCATGCATGCTATCCGGCTGTGCCGGGACGCCGGTATCAAGGTGGGTATGCGCTTTACCCCAACCCAGGATAATGCGCAGGAGCTTCCCCTGTTACTGGATGTCATGGAAGAAGAGCGCGTCGACAAGTTGTATGTGTCGCACCTGAATTACGGCGGCCGCGGTAACCGTAACCGACGCTCGGATGTCGTGCACAAGACCACGCGCTGGGTTATGGACCTCCTGTTCGATGCCTGCTGGTCGGATGTGCAGGCGAATCGAAAACGGGAATTCGTTACCGGCAACAACGACGCGGACGGTGTTTACCTGTTGCAATGGGTGAAGCGCAATGTTCCTGATCAGTACGAGTACATGCACCGGCGCCTGACCCAGTGGGGCGGGAATTCATCCGGCGTGAATATCTCCAACATCGATAACCTGGGCAACGTCCATCCCGATACCTTCTGGTGGAACTACAACCTCGGCAACGTGAAAGAACGACCGTTTTCCGAGATCTGGAAGGACACCAGTGATCCGCTGATGGCGGGTATGAAAGCCTCGCCCCGACCGCTGAAAGGCCGCTGCCGGGTCTGCAGTTTCCAGGACGTGTGTGGCGGCAATACCCGGGTGCGCGCCTTCCAGCTGACCGGTGATCCCTGGTGGGAAGATCCTGCCTGTTACCTCGACGATGAGGAACTGGGCATCCGTGAGGCAGACTACGCGGATGACAAACCGGAAGACATGGCGCTGGAAACCCGGGTTATCCGGCACGCCGGGTAACTGTATTGCGCCCGGTCAGGACGATGTGCTGTTGGCGGCCGGTGTGACCAGGTGGTTGAGATTGACCACTGCCAGTAACAGCATGGCCGCCATCGCGTTGTGAGCGGTCACCAGCAGCAGGGGCAGGCCGGCAAGCACGGAAGCAAGGCCCAGGCCGGTTTGTATTACCACGAAGGTCAGCATGCCGATGGCCGTGCTGCGCAGTGCCCCGCTATACCGGCGCAGGACTGCGAGCGCCAGCCAGCCAAGGTACAGGAGCGTCAATACGGCACCGGCCCGGTGTGTCATGTGCACGGTTTTTTGCAGGTCGCCGGTAACTATCCTGCCCTGGCTGTCGGTGTCTAGCCTGCTGAATATGTCCAGCCCCTGCGCAAGATTGGCGACCGTCATCCAGTTGCCGTCGCAACCGGGCAGCGTTGTGCAGGCGGGGCCGGCAAAGGTGGCGCTGTTCAGGGCGCCCAGTGAAATCTGCGCTGCCACGAGGAGCAGGCCGAGTCGCGCCCAGGGGCGCAAGGCAGTCGCGGCAACGTCGTTGCCGTGCACGTTTGCCACCGATCGTTGCCCCATCCACCACAGCAGTGCAAGCATGCTCATGCCGCCGAGCAGGTTACCCAGCGTAACGGCCGGCATGTCCGGGGAAGGGGTGCTGTAGCCCAGCACGGACAGAAACACGGTCAGGGCGAATACCGCCAGTGGTGCGGCGAGCCCAACTCCCGGCGGGCGCCGTCCGCGCAGGGCAAGGAAAGTGATGGCAACCACAATGACCCCCAGCAGGCTTGCGGTAAACCGGTGTACCGCGCCGGCCGTGGTGGCGGGAACCAGGCCGTGCGCCTGTTTCCCGGGCAGCTGTCCAAAACAGGCCGGCCAGTCCTGGCAGCCCAGCCCGATACTTTCCAGGCGCAGCCAGGCGCTCAACAGGACCGCTGCCAGTGTCAGCAGCAGTGCCACAAAAACAAGAAAGGTGAAAAGACTGCCGGTTTCCGCTGTGTCTTTCATGGGCCTGGTGTTGTCATTCCGGGGTTGTGGCGCTGGCCGGGGGCTGCGCACACGTCAGCCCAGTGTAATACACAGGCTGGATGGAAATGTCAAAAAGCAGGCTGGTGGTTTTATTTTCGAATCGCTATAGTCTCTTTCCAGCAGCAAGGACCGCATTGCGTAGCCTGTTTTCCATCGAGTGAGTAACCCGTACCATCATGCATGAAGAGTATATATTGGCCGTGCCTGCTGGCCATCGCCGCCGGCTGAGCGTAGGCTGGCTGTGGCTGGGGGTGATGGCGCTGCTGGGTTCAGGGCTGTTTTCCCTGCTGCTGGTGCTTTCCCGGACACCGTATATCCAGGACATCATCCCCTGGATCGATTTTTTTCGCACGGCGCTGGTGGTCCATGTCGACCTGTCGGTGCTGGTCTGGTTCCTGGCTTTTGGCGGCGTACTATGGAGCCTGAATTCCACCCCGCGTTTTATGCTGCTGGGCTGGTCAGCGTTGCTGTTCGCCGGGCTGGGTGCCGCACTCATGGTCGTGGTGCCGTTCCTGGGACCGGGTAATCCGCTGATGAGCAACTATATCCCGGTGTTGCAGACGCCCCTGTTCATGGTGGCGCTGCTGGGCTTCGGTTTTGGTATCAGCCTGCTGGTACTGCGTGGCATGAGCGCCAATACACCGGTTGGCCTGTACATGGAAGGCGCGGGCGCATTACGTTTCGGTTTGAACACCGCTGTAGTGTCGGCCGCCATGGCCGTGTTCGCCTTTGCCTGGTCGTACCTGGTCATTCCCGATGCCATGACAGGCAAGGCCTATTTCGAGCTGCTGTTCTGGGGTGGCGGTCATATGCTGCAGTTTACCTACACCCTGCTGATGCTGGTGGCCTGGCTGTGGCTGGCTTCCGCTTCCGGTGTACGCCTGCCACTGAGTCCGCGGGTCGTGTCGATCCTGTTCCTGTTTGGACTGATTGCCGTGTTTATGGCGCCGCTGATCTATTACTCTCACGCGGTGGTCTCCGCTGAACATATCCTGTTCTTCACCTGGCTGATGGCCTACGGCGGCAGCCTTGCGCCCGTACCGTTGGGACTGGCAGTCCTGTATGGCCTGCTGCGCAGCTCTCCGGCTGCCGGAGCACAGCTGCCCCTGCGCTCGGCCCTGTGGACATCCATGGTTCTTTTCGGTATCGGCGGTGGCATCGGGTTCCTGATCCAGGGAAGTAACGTCACGATTCCCGCCCACTATCATGGTTCCATCGTGGGCGTCACACTGGCATTCATGGGCATGACCTACGATGTATTGCCACGCCTGGGGTATGCGCATCCAAACCGGCGACTGGCTGCCATTCAGCCCTGGGTATACGGCGGTGGACAGCTGTTGCATGTGCTGGGACTGGTGTGGTCGGGTGGTTACGGCGTTCAGCGCAAGGTGGCCGGTGTGGAACAGGGCCTGGATGGCATCGAGAAAATTGCGGCCATGGGATTGATGGGGCTCGGTGGCCTGATTGCCATTATTGGTGGCCTGATGTTCCTGGTGATCGTTCTGCCCGTGATGAGCAAAGGGTTCCGGACACAGGGGGCGGGAGAGTGAAGGCGCAACCCGCCTACCCGGGCTGGGCGTCGGCGGAGCTGGATGCTGCTGGCGGAGGGGTAGCCGTGACAGCTGAACAGGCCCCGGCGACAGCCCACGCTACGGATGCCGCTGTACCCGCAGTCAATGGCGGGCGTGAAGACCTCACCGGTTTTTTTACCATTGGCGTGGTGGTCGACGTGATCCTGGTGACGGCCTTCCTGGTGTGGGCAGCCGGGCAGTGGCGCAAGAAGCGATAGCGAATCACGACCATGTCCGAATCTGGCAGCAGACCTTACGGAACCTTGCTAATCTTTGTTTTCTGGGTTTTCCTGCTGGCGGTCGTGTACTACTGGATGCTGCCGGACAAAACGGTCCCCGCGGGACTCCAGGGGGTGCTCCGCTCCGAGCCGAAACCCCTGCAGGAATTTGAACTGCTCGACCAGCATGGGGCGCCCTTTACCCTGCAACGCCTGAAGGACCGGTGGAGTTTCGTTTTTTTCGGGTACACCTATTGCCCGGACATCTGCCCGACCACGCTGTCAACCCTGACCGGGGTGATCGGGCAACTGCAGGCCGACCCGCAGGGCACGTCGAACATACAGGTAGTATTCGTTTCGGTGGACCCGCGGCGCGATACCCCGCAGGTGCTTGAAAGTTACCTCAAGTACTTCAATGAAGCATTCATGGGTGTTACAGGAACGCAACAGGCAATCGACAGCCTCACCCGGCAGTTCGGGGCTCCCTACCGGAAGGAGCCGGAGACCGTGCCCGGCCGGTACCTGGTCAGCCATGCCAGTTCGGTTTTCCTGGTCGATCCGTACGGGCAGCTGGTAGCGGCGTTCTCCCCACCGCACGATGCCGATACCATCGTTGAGCAATTCCGGGAGATTCGAGCCCGTTTCTAAGGGGCGAAATGCACCAGGCCTGTTTAAGGCGTGATTTATTGATTGATGTCAATCGCCGGGGCAAGCCGATGACAGGAATTCGTGCATAATTCCGGATTCGCCATGATGATTCATCTGTTCGAAAAACTGTGCCGGACTGTGTTACGCATACCCGTGTGGCTGGGCGTATGTGCAGCGCTGGTGGCGGGTGTTGCCAATGTCAACGCGGCTGACACCGATCCTGTCCAGGGCCTGGCGCGGAGCTATTTCCCGCAGGCAGACCGGGTCGGGGAGTTCGAGGGTGAACCGCTCGCCGCGCCGGTGTACGCGGGTGAGCGACTGCTCGGCTATGTGCTGCGAACCTCGGATATTGCGCCCATTCCGGCCTACTCCGGAAAGCCGATCACCCTGCTGGTCGGTATTGCGCTTGATGGCAGGATAAGCGGTCTTCAGATTATCAAACATTCCGAACCCATCCTGGCCGCCGGCGTGTCGGAAAAGAACCTTAAACACTATGTCGATCAGTACCGCGGCGTGTCGGTACGCAAGCGCGTAAAGCTGGGTGGTGCGGAACGCGAGGGTTACGTGACGATAGACGGGATTACCGGGGCCACCATCACCGCGATGGTCATGAATGCAACGGTCATGAAATCGGTCAGGAAAGTCGCCGAGTCACGCGGGATCCCGGTGTCCGGCGGAGCACCGCTGCAGAGCGACACGACAGCCGGGTTGCCGGCCGGTCAGCCGGCCCCGGCCTGGTGGCTGGGGGAGACCAGCGAGCCATTCTGGGTGTCTGTGTGGCGAGGGCGCGTATGGCAGGTCAGTGTGTTATCGCTTGCCCTGGTCCTGCTGGTTTTCATCCTGCTGTTCCAGGACTGGCTGACCAGCCGGCCCGTGCTGCTGAAGTATATACGTACCGGGTACCTGCTGTTCACCCTGTTTTTCATAGGCTGGTACAGCCTGGCGCAGCTCTCGATCGTGCACGTGCTTACGTTTATCAACGCCATACTTCACCAGTTCAGCTGGGAGGCCTTCCTGGTGGACCCCCTGATATTTATTCTCTGGGGGTTTGTGGCGCTGACCCTGCTGTTGTGGGGTCGTGGTGTCTATTGCGGCTGGTTATGTCCGTTCGGCGCCCTGCAGGAGCTGACCTATAAAATCGCACGGCGGTTCAGGTTGCCGGAATTCAATTTCCCGGATGTTATCCACGAGCGGCTGACGGCGCTGAAGTATGTCATTTTTGTCATGCTGTTCGGCCTGTCCCTGCAATCCATCGGCTACGCGGCCCTGGCAGCGGAGGTGGAGCCGTTCAAAACAGCGATCGTGCTGCATTTTCACCGGGAGGGTGTATTTGTCGCCTACGCGCTTGGCCTGCTCGTGATCGGGGTATTCAGCCGCAAGTTTTTCTGCAAGTACCTGTGTCCGCTCGGGGCGGCCCTGGCCATTCCGGCGCCGTTGCGGATTTTCGACTGGCTGCGGCGGCGCAAGGAGTGCGGCCGACCATGCCAGATCTGTGCCAGGCAGTGCGAGGTGAATGCCATCCGCCCCACCGGCGAGATCAATCCCAACGAATGCCACTACTGCCTGGATTGCCAGGTAACGTACTGGGACGATCATCGCTGTCCGCCGCTGTCGGAAAAGCGCATCCGGAGGGAAAAAAGCAGGGCTGTGCTGGAGCGGAAGAAGGCCGCGCAGGAGGCGGACGTGCAGCCCCCTGAAAAGTGAATTTCGTGGACGTCGTTATTACTGACCAGTTGACATAGATCAAGGCCCGTACGACTGAAGCAGGTAGGATGCCCACGGTAGAGCAATCTGATAAAGGGAGAGAGAAATGGACAGAACAGCAATTTCCCGTCTTGCAGCCGCAGGCGTGCTTGTATTTTCCACGCTTGGTGTGTATGCCAAAGACTCCGGGCACCCCGGAACCACGCCGGGAGAGATGCGCTACAAGGGCGCGCCTGTACCGGAGCAGATGAAGTCGAAAGATGTCATCACACCCGGTGCTCCGGAACTGACAAAGGCCGAATTTGCGAAAGCAAAAGAGATCTATTTCGAACGCTGTGCCGGTTGTCACGGCGTGCTGCGCAAGGGCGCAACCGGCAAGCCGCTGACGCCGGATATCACCCTCGGAAAGGGTACCGACTACCTGAAAGTGTTTATCGACTTCGGTTCCCCGGCCGGCATGCCGAACTGGGGTTCGTCCGGCCAGCTCACGCCTGATGAAGTTACGCTCATGGCCAAGTACCTCCAGCATGAACCGCCGATCCCGCCCGAGTTCGGGATGAAGGAAATGAAGGCGACCTGGAAAGTGCTGGTCGATCCCAAGAAGCGTCCCAAAAAGAAGATGAACAATTACAACCTGGAAAACATCTTCTCCGTAACATTGCGTGACGCCGGTCAGATTGCACTGATCGATGGTGATACCAAGAAAATCATCAACGTGATCGATACCGGTTACGCGGTGCATATCTCGCGTTATTCCACCTCGGGTCGTTACCTGTTCGTGATCGGGCGTGATGCCAAGGTCAACCTCATTGACCTGTGGATGAAGAAACCGGATAACGTGGCCGAGATCAAGATCGGTCTTGAAGCGCGTTCCGTTGAGACATCCAAGTACAAGGGTTACGAGGACAAGTACGCCATTGCCGGCGCTTACTGGCCGCCGCAGTACGTCATCATGGACGGCGACACCCTGGAACCCCTGAAAATCGTGTCTACCCGCGGCTACACGGTTGACACCCAGGAATATCACCCGGAACCGCGTGTCGCGGCCATCGTGGC
>DRQL01000282.1 GCA_011371465.1 Gammaproteobacteria bacterium
CGGGCGACCTGTACCTGGAAATCGAATTCACCCCGCATTCGATCTACCGGGTCGAGGGACGCGACCTGTACCTGGACCTGCCGGTGGCTCCCTGGGAAGCCGCGCTCGGCGCCACGGTCAAGACACCGACGCCGGGCGGCATCGTCGACCTCAAGATTCCGGCCGGCATGTCGGGCGGCAAAAAGATGCGCCTCAAGGGTCGTGGTATCCCCGGCAAGCCACCGGGTGATATCTACGTTACACCACGGATTACCGTGCCACCGGCCAATACCGACAAGGCCAGGGAGCTCTACCGGAAGATGGAGCAGGAACTGGCCTTCAACCCGCGCAGCAAACTGGGAGTCTAGTGCCTTATGAACAGCAAAGTACTGAGTGGAATCGTACTGGATGAAGAGACGTTGCTGTCACTGGGCGACCTCTGCCAGGCCTGTTCCCGCCACGCGGAATGGATCGTGGAACTGGTGGACGAAGGCATCCTGCAACCCACCGGGCGGCGCCAGGAACAATGGCGTTTCCCCGGCACCAGCCTGCAGCGCGCCCGTACCGCCCTGCGCCTGCAGGAAGACCTGCACATCAACCTGGCAGGCGTAGCCCTGGCGCTGGACCTGATGGACGAAATCGAGTCCCTGCGGGCGCTGGTGCGGCGACTGGAATAGCTCGCCTGCTGACCGATCCATTGACCCGAAGAGGACGGCCATCGCCAGGCGATCCGTCCGGCGGATTCATCGTTTTTGTACCGGCCGGCCCGTGCTCGAGAATCTATAGTTACGCTCGCAATGAGGGATAAATCCGGGCGTTTGTTCAGCGCAGGATTCAATGTTCACCATGCAGATGCAGATCGACCGGGCAGCATTCCTCGTAGCCCGGCACACCCTCACGACGCTCGTACCAGCCCCTTGAACGATTCACGATGCCCACGGCTACCAGCATCACCGGCACTTCGATGAGCACACCGACCACGGTGGCCAGTGCGGCACCGGACTGGAAACCGAACAGGGCGATGGCCGTAGCCACGGCCAGCTCGAAAAAGTTGCTGGCGCCGATCAGCGCCGAAGGTCCGGCGATACAATGCGGTGAACGCACCGCGCGGTTAAGCAGGTAGGCAAGGCCTGAATTGAAGAACACCTGGATCAGGATCGGCACCGCCAGCAGCACAATGATCAACGGCTGGGCAATGATCTGCTCCCCCTGGAAACCGAACAACAGCACCAGGGTGGTAAGCAGCGCCAACAGCGATACCGGGTGCATGCGGTCAAGCACCCGCTGCAAACGCAGGTACCCATGCTCGCCCTTGAGCAGGACATTACGCCAGGCATTGGCGATCACCAGCGGTACTACGATATAAACCAGTACCGACAGCAGCAAGGTATCCCACGGCACGGTGATGGCCGACAGGCCGAGCAGCAGCCCGACAATGGGCGCAAAGGCAAAGATCATGATGACGTCGTTGAGTGCGACCTGCGACAGGGTGAAATGCGGCTCCCCGTTGGACAGGTGGCTCCACACAAACACCATGGCGGTACAGGGCGCTGCCGCCAGGATAATCAAACCCGCGATGTAACTGTCGATCTGGTCAGCCGGCAGCCAGCTCCGGAACAGGCCGCCGATAAACAACCAGGCCAGCAATGCCATGGAAAACGGTTTCACCGCCCAGTTGACGAATAGCGTTACGCTGACGCCACGCCAGTGTGCCCGCACCCCCTTGAGCGCATGCAGGTCGATCTTGAGCAGCATGGGAATGATCATCAGCCAGACCAGCAGCGCTACCGGCAGGTTGACCTCGGCGATTTCCAGCCTGCCGATGGCGTGAAAGGCGTCACTGAAAAAGTGACCCAGCGCGATACCGGCGACAATGCACAGGAACACCCAGACGGTCAGATAACGCTCAAAGAGGCCCATACCGGCACCAGCCGCTTTTTTTGCCGTGGTTTCGCACTGGGCGCTCATGTACCGGTCCCCTGCTGTTCCTGTACCAGGCGCGCGACCAGGTCCTGCACCCGCTCACGGACTTCATCCCGCGTGGCGCGAAACACGGCCAAGATCTCTGCGTCACTACCGCTCGCCCTGGCCGGGTCGTCGAGCGGCCAGTGCTCCTTGCGCGTGCTGGCCGGCAGCACGGGACAGTGTTCGTCGGCGTGGCCACAGACGGTAACCACCACGTCAGCGGATTCAATCATGGCATCGGTGACCTGCGTGGATTCCTGCGCGGATATATCCACACCCGCTTCCTGCATCACTGCGATCGCGCGGGGATTTTTCCCATGGCGCTCGATACCGGCCGACTCGACCTTCCAGCCTGCAGGTGCAAACTGTTTTGCCCAGCCTTCCGCCATTTGGGAACGGCACGAATTGCCGGTGCACAGAAACAGAAGATTCATTCAGAATTCCTCACTAACCATGAAAACCGTTTCGATCAATGGATACCGGTCAGGCGCAGCAGGCGGCACCCGGTCGGTTCGGCATCTCTGCCAGGGCCGCGCGGTCCGCAACAAACGGCGCCTGTTCCGCCACGCCCTGTGCCGTATCCGCCAGCACCTGCTGTGCCCAGCCGGGTAAATCCGCAGACAGCCGGTAATACACCCACAGGCCCTGGCGGCGGTCGCTGACCAGGCCCCACTGGCGCAAATGGGCCAGGTGGCGCGAAATCATCGGCTGGGAGACGTCCAGCGCGTGATTCAATTCGCATACACACAACTCCCCTTCCTCGTGCAGAAGCAGCAGCGCGCGCAATCGCAGCGGGTGGGCCAGGGCGGTGAAAAGGGTTTCGGGGTCAATATGCATACCCAACAATATATGGTTTTCCATATATTACGTCAAGCATATATTTAATTGCGGATAAGGGCGGGGAATGGCACTTGGGGGGATTTGTTGGGTTACGCTGCGCTAACCCAACCTACGGAAATACGAACAGCGGCACCATGCAGGTTGGGTTAGCGCAGCGTAACCCAACAATGTCGAATAAAAGCATAGCATCCCCTGCCACGACACTAGTTCATCCGATGCCGAAACAACCACCCCGCCACGGCCAGTGTCACCACCGCGATAATGGCCATCGGCCAGTACTGGTTGAACAGCAGGTCATAGGAATCCCCTTCCAGGAAGACACCGCGCAGAATGATCAGGAAATATCGCAGCGGATTGACATAGGTCATCTGCTGCACGATTTCCGGCATATTGGATATCGGTGTGGCGAAACCGGACAGGATGACCGAAGGGACCAGGAACAGGAAGGCCCCGAGTATGCCCTGCTGCTGGGTGACCGCCAGCGAGGAAATCATCAGGCCGATACCCACCGCGGACAGCAGGAACAGGAACATGCCCAGGTACAGCGCACCCAGGCTGCCGCGCAGCGGTACCTCGAACCAGTAGATGGCCACCAACAGGATGAAAGTGCCTTCGACCAGCCCGATCAGGATGCCGGGGAAGGACTTGCCGATGAGGATTTCAACCGGCCGCATCGGTGTCACCAGCAGCTGGTCGAAGGTACCGGCCTCGCGTTCTCGCGCGACCGAAAGCCCGGTAACAATGGTGGTGATCACCAGCGTCAGCAGTCCCACGATGCCCGGCACGATGAACCAGCGCGACAGCAGATTTTCGTTGTACCAGGGCCGGATCTGCAGTTCCGCAGGTGGCCCGCGCAGGCCGTGCTGGTGCGACCATTCGATATTGAAATCCGTGAAGATGGTGCGCAGGTAACCCAGTGTGAGTAACGCGGTATTGGAGTTTCGACCATCGATAATGACCTGTGCCGGTGCGGGTTTGCCGCGTTTCAGGTATTCGCTGAAGCGGGGCCCCAGGTGCAACACCACCAGGACGTCCCTGTTATCGATCAGCGGGGTGATCTGTTCATCGTGATCAATAGCGGTAATCAGTCGAAAATGCGGTGAACCGGTAATACGCGTTACCAGCTCCCTGGACGGAACGCTGCGGTCCTCGTTGTAGACGGCCAGCGGGATATCGTTCAGGTCAAACGTCGCGGCATAACCGAAAATAATCAGCTGGGCGATCGGTGGCCCGATCAGCACGATGCGGCTTTGCTTGTCGCGCAGTACGGCCAGCAGTTCCTTGATCGCCAGCGCCAGGATGCGTTGCAGGGTATTCATGCGTCCAGCCGTTTGTGGAATTTACGGCGTGCCAGGCCGAGGAATATCAGCATCATCACCAGCAGTGCAGCGCTGTTACTCAGCACAATGGGCCAGATATCGCCGGCCAGGAACAGGGTTTGCAGGATCGCCACGTAGTAACGCGCCGGTACGATATGGGTGATGACCTGGATGGCCTCGGGCATGGAGCTGATCTGGAAAATAAACCCGGACAGGATAAAGGCCGGCAGGAAGGTAATGACAATCGAGACCTGCCCGGCAACAAACTGGTTTTTCGCCACCACGGAGATCAGCAGGCCCATGCCCAGCGCCACCAGCATGAACAGCGCCGAGGCGGCGGTCAGTGCCCAGAACGATCCGCGCAACGGCACGTCAAACTGCCACAGCGCCATCGCCACACTCAGCAACATGCCACCCATGCCCAGCAGGAAATACGGCACCAGTTTGCCCACCACCATCTCGCCGATGCGGATCGGCGTCACCATCAGCGCTTCCATGGTGCCGCGCTCCCATTCACGCGCCACCACCATGGAGGTCAGCATGGCGCCAATCAGGGTCATGATGACAGCGATCAGGCCCGGCACCAGGAAATTGCGGCTGCGCACCGCGGCGTTGAACCAGATGCGCGGTTCGAGCACCACGGGCACCTGCAGTTCCACGCCCTGGCTGCGCGCAAAGTCAACCAGCCAGGTCTGCCATACCCCCTGGATGTATCCTTCGGTGATGCGCGCCTGGTTGGCGTCGACACCGTTGACGATGACGCCGATGGGCGCATCCCCCTGCGACAGCAGGCGACGACTGAAATCGTTGCGCAGCCAGACGATGCCGAATACCTCGCGCAGGTCGAAGGCCTGCTGGGCGGCCTGGATATTCTCAAACGGTCGTGGATCGAAATACTCGGAATGCTGGAACGCACCGACCAGGCTGGCAGTATTGGCATCCGCCTGTTCCACCACCATGGCCAGCGGCACGTTGCGCGCGTCCAGCGATACGCCGTAGCCGAACAGCAGCAACAGCACCACCGGCATGACAAAGGCAATGGCAATACTGGACGGGTCGCGCAGGATCTGCAGGCTCTCCTTGCGGATCATGCCACGCAGCCGCATGCGCCTGGTGGCCAACGGCGTCATGCCGCGTTGCCCTGCTGTGCTTTTTCGTGTGCCTCGATCAGGCCGATGAAGGCATCCTCCATGGTCGGGTCCGGCGTCTGTTCGTTACGAAAGCGCGCCTTCATGTCGGCCGGGGTGCCTTCCGCCAGCACTTCGCCCTCGGCCATGATGACCAGCCGGTCGCAGTAGTTGGCCTCGTCCATGAAATGGGTGGTCACCAGCACCGTGACACCCGATTCCGCCAGCGCGTTGATACGCTGCCAGAACTCGCGGCGCGCCAGCGGGTCGACACCCGAGGTGGGTTCATCCAGGAACAGGATGTCAGGCTCGTGCATCAGCGCAGCGGCCATGGCCAGGCGCTGCTTGTAACCCAGCGGCAGGTCACCGGCCGATGTATTGGCGTACTCCGCCAGCTCGAAGGCTTGCAGCGCCCAGTCGATACGCTGCTTCGCCCGCTTGCGGCCGAGTCCGTAGGCGCTGGCGAAAAAGCGCAGGTTCTGCAGCACCGTCAGGTCTACGTACAGCGAAAAACGCTGTGCCATGTAGCCCAGGCGGCCGCGCGCACGTGCCGCGGCATAGCGCAGGTCCAGGCCGGCAACGTGCACCTCGCCCGCAGACACGGGCAACAAACCGCACAACATGCGGAAGGTCGTGGACTTGCCCGCCCCGTTGGCGCCCAGCAGGCCGAAAATCTCGCCGCGCTGCACACGGAAACTGACGC
>DRQL01000283.1 GCA_011371465.1 Gammaproteobacteria bacterium
CTTTCGTCTGGCGACACCTCAGCATCTGTACCATCACTCCGTTTCCACACCTTCCTCATCGAACCGGGAACGACAGCTGGAGAATCAAGCACAGAAACTGACCTTTTCGGCCATTCCGGGTGGATCAATTTTCAATGCCGCTTTACACTTTTAATCGTCACTTTGAGTTCTGCGCTTCAATAAAACCAAGGTGACAGCGTGTGAGAAACTTTGAGAACAAGAGTACGGCTGTATTGCAGTGTATTATTCAATAGGCGGGGAAAATAGTGAGGAAAGATGAAAACGCCTGAAATTGGTTGAAAAGCGGATATCAGCGCCTCCTATAGCGCCAGGTCGGAGGTTCGAATCCTCTCCGGGACGCCATCCAACCTTCAGCTACACCTTGCGCCGGACCTCGATGATATTCGGCAGCTGCCCGATACGGCTGAGAATGCGACTCAGCTGGCCGATGTCGGTCACTTCGATGTGCAGGTCCATGCGTGCGACCAGGTCCTTTTTGTCGGTGTAGGTATTCACGCCCATCACGTTGATATGATCATTGGCCAGCAGCGCCGACACATCACGTAACAGACCGGGCCGGTCGTAGGCCTGGATATGGATATCGACCGGGAATACCCGGTCCGGCAACGCGCCCCATTCGACATCGATCAGACGATCCCGGTCTTCGTCCTTGAGACGCAGCCCGTTGGCGCAGTCACGACGGTGGATGGTGACCCCGCGCCCGCGCGTGATGTACCCGACGATGGCATCGTTGGGTACCGGGTTGCAGCAACGGGCCGTATTGGTCAGCAGGTTGCCGACACCCAGGATCTTGAAATCATCAGACTCCTTCCGTGGTGCGGGACGTCGCTTTGAACTGGGCAGGGACAGCGATTCATCATCAGCGGGCTGGCTCAGGTTCAGCACGGCGCTGACCACCTGGCCCAGCTGCTGGTCACCGCGCCCCAGCGCGGCCATCAGGCTGTCGGTATCCCTGTAGTTCAGCTTTTTCACCACCTTGTCCAGTTCGCTGACGGACAGGCCCAGGCGGTGCAGTTCGCGCTCCAGCGCGGCCCGTCCCGCGTTGATGTTGATGTCACGGTCCTGCTGCTTGAACCAGTGGCGTACCTTGGCGCGCGCGCGCGGGGTTTTCAGGTAACCCAGGTGGGGGTTGAGCCAGTCACGGCTGGGGGCCGGCTGGCGCGCTTTCAGCACTTCGATCTGTTCGCCGTTGCTCAGCTCATAGTTCAGCGGAACGATGCGACCGTCGACCTTCACGCCCCGGCAGCGGTGACCCACATCGGTGTGAATATGGTAGGCGAAGTCCAGCGCCGTGGCACCGGCGGGCATGTCAATGACCTTGCCCTGCGGGGTCAGCACATAGACCCGCTCGCCGATCGACTCGGACTTGAAACGGTCGACAAACTCGTCGGCCGACTGTTCCTCGTCTTTCCACTCCAGCACCTGGCGCAACCAGGCCACTTTTTTCTCAAAGCCGGAATCGTAGTGCGCGCCTTCCTTGTACCGCCAGTGCGCGGCAATACCGAGTTCGGCGTGTTCGTGCATTTCGCGGGTGCGTATCTGCACCTCGACCGCCTTGCCCTCCGGCCCGATGACCGCGGTGTGCAGGGAGCGATAGTTATTGCTCTTGGGGTTGGCAATATAGTCGTCGAACTCGTGCGGCACGTGGTGCCACAGACTGTGCACAATGCCCAGTGCGGCGTAACAGTCGCGCGGAGAGTCCACCAGCACGCGGACCGCCTGCACGTCGAAGATCTCGTGGAAGTCGACGTTCTTGCGCTGCATCTTGCGCCAGATACTGTAGATATGCTTGGGCCTGCCGGTGATCTCCGCCCGGATGCCCGCTTCCTCAAAGGCTTTCTGCAGGCGCTCCTTGACCAGCTCGATGTGCCGTTCACGATCGATGCGGCGGCCGTCCAGCAGCGAGGCGATACGCCGGTAGGCCTCGCCGTCCAGGTAGCGCAGGGCCAGGTCTTCCAGTTCCCACTTGACCTGCCAGATACCCAGCCGGTTGGCCAGCGGCGCATAGATATCCAGGGTCTCACTGGCGATACGGCGCTGGCGTTCCTCGCTCAGGTAACGCAGGGTACGCATGTTGTGCAGGCGGTCGGCCAGTTTGATCAGCACCACGCGCACGTCTTCCGCCATGGCCAGCAGCAGCTTGCGCACACTCTCGGAATGGCTGAATTCGGCGTTGTTGCGGTCCGGACCGGTACCGCGGATTTCGTCGATGTGGCCCATCTTGGTCACCCCGTCGACCAGTGCGGCCACGTCGTCACCGAAGTCCCTGGCGATGGTTTCCAGCGAGACGTCGGTATCCTCGACCACGTCATGCAGAATCGCGGCGGCCACCGCCTCGTGGTCGAGGTTCAGGTGATGCACGATCTCGGCCACCGCCAGGCAGTGCACCAGGTAGGGCTCACCGGAGGCCCGCCGCTGTTCGCGGTGCGCCTGTTGCGCCATGTCCAGCGCGGCATGAATGACCCGCCGTTCCGGTTCGCTGCGGTCCTTGCCGACCGCAGCCAGCCAGGCGTCCAGGTCCAGTGCCTGTCCGTTGGAAGGGGTCGTGGTTTCTGCCCGGGCTACCATACTATTAAGTTTAGACCCACCCGGAAGCGACGGCCATCAGGTTCTTACGTCGAGCGCGGCCAGGTCGTTGCGCAGGGATTCCAGCACGGCTTCCAGTGCCTGCTGCATAGCTCGCGTGGTAGCGTGCATATCCTTGCCATCGCTTGCCAGTTGCTGCAGGTAAACACCTGTCCATACTGGCGCAGTGTCGCGCCCCGCATACAGGCTCGCTTCCAGCTCCAGTTCAGCCCTTGGCGAGCCGTCCCCCACTACCCGCTCAAAGCGCAGCAGGCGCGTGCGCAGGTGATAGCCGCTGCCGGTGTGCATACGATCATCCCTGACGCTGTCCGCAATTCCACTGCTGCGCAGGTAGTGCAGCAGCGCCTGGTGAATCATGCGTGGCGGCTGATCCACCCAGAATTCGTAGTGGTAACGATGCAGTTCCAGCGGTCGGTCCGCATCGCGGTACAGGATTGCGCGCCCGCTGCGCAGCGGATCCGCCACCACGTAATCGACCTGCAACCCTCCTTTCAGTACCGGGCCGGGCAATACCGTGGCGGCAGACAGGCTGGTCTGCAGCTGGTAGAAACGGTCTTCCGGCACCGGACCGGTGCTGCTGCAGGCCGTCAGCAGCAACAGCAAAGCATAACAGACGCCGGCATATCTAGTCACGACTCACCCCCGTATCCCGTGGTGCGGAACCGCCGATCAGACGACCGGGATTTTCCCGTATCTGGCGGCTGAACTCGCTCATGTTGCGACTGGTGCTGTCCAGGTTCTGCAGGATGTCACCGGTGTAGCGGGACACCTGCTCCAGTACCTTGCGCAGGTCCGCCGTCGCCTGCTGCAGATCGGGTCGGGTCCGGGTAACCAGGCTGTCCAGTTTGCGAATCAGCGCCTGTGTTTCCTGTTTCACCTCCACCAGTCCCGCCGACAGCGTACGCACATCCCTGGCGGTTTCCTCGACGTTGTCCAGGGTTCGGTGCACCTGCGCCTCGGTCTGTGCATTCAGGATACCGGAAAGGTGGGCGGCGCTTTTATCCAGTTTGACGATCAGTGACTGCATGCCTTCCATGATCACCGGCAAACCCGTGTTGAGCTCGCCACCGACCTGCTGCACCGTATGGTTCAGGGTCTCCAGCAGCGGCCGGATCGCATGTTCACTGAGATCCCCGAAGTCGCCCGCAACCGCACCGAGCGTGGCAAACAGGTCGACACCCTGCTCGCCCTTCAGCTCGCTGCCGGGCGCAAGGAACTCAGTAGCACGGCCTTCCTCGATATTGACCACGGTATCCGCCAGCAAGCCCTCGGAATAGATGCGCGCGACACTGTCGACCGGTATTTCCCAGCCCTTGCTTACCTGTAGCGCCACCCGGTAGCGCATGCCCTGTTCATTCCTTTGCGGCTCGATTGCAGTGACGTGCCCCACACCGTAACCCTCGTAGGTGACCGGTGTCCCACTGGTCAAACCGGTTACGTTACTGTACCAGGTGTAGTAGAGATCGCGCTCCCCCACTCCGTTGAGCAGGCGGAACAGTACGTACAGCAGGGCTGCAAGTCCCGCCAGCACAAACAGTCCGACCGAGAAATAGTTGATGGTGTCCCTTTTCAAAATCAGTCTGCTCCTTCCGTCAGACGCTGCAGATACTGTTCGGCATCCACCGGCACATCTTCAGAGGTGCGCGTCAGCAGGTTGCGTATGCGCTGGTTGTCCGAATTGCGAATTTCGTCGACACTGCCGGTCATCAGGATGTTGCCACGGTCCAGCACCGTGATCCGGTCGGCGATCTTGAACGCACTTTCCAGCTCATGGGTGACCACCACGATCGCCACCTGCATGGCGTCGCGGATGCGCAGGATCAGCTTGTCCAGGTCTGCGGCCACCACCGGGTCCAGGCCGGCAGAGGGCTCGTCAAAAAACAGCAGTTTCGGGTCCATCACCAGCGCGCGCGCCAGTGCGGCGCGTTTGATCATGCCGCCGGACAGTTGTGCGGGCATCAGGTGCTCGTAGCCGGCCATGTTCACGACTTCGAGTTTCATGCGGCTCATGATACGGATGGTATTCTCGTCCAGCCGGGTATGTTCCCGCAACGGCATGCACACGTTCTCGCCCACGGTCATGGAATTGAACAGCGCACCGCCCTGGAAGGAAACCCCGATCTTTTTGCGCAGCTCCGTCCATTCCCGGCCGCCCAGGGTGCTGGTGTCTTTTCCAAACAGACGTATGCAGCCGCTGTCGGGGTGATGCAGTCCCAGCATGTAGCGCAGCAGCGTCGATTTGCCCGAACCGCTGCCACCCATAATGACCATGATCTCGCCGTCCTCGACGTTCAGCGACACCCGGTCGAGGATCTTCTGCCGGCCGTAATAGGTCACCAGTTCCTCGACTTCGATTACCGGCTGCATGTCAGTCTGTGTTTGTGCCTGTGTTTGCATCACTGGATCAGGAAAAAGGTGAAAATCATGTCAGCCACCACGATGGCGCCGATACAGAGCACCACCGAACGCGTGGTGGCACGGCCCAGGCCCTCGGCGCCGCCGCTGGCGTTGAAACCGTTACTGGTTGCCACCAGCGCAATCAGCACGGCGAACACCAGGCTCTTGAGCAGGCCCTGCCAGATATCACCCGGCACCAGCGACGCCAGCACCCGGTCAAAGTAGGTCTCCATACTGATATGCAGTTCCATGACCGACAGCATGCCTCCGCCCAGCAGCGCCATGCCGTCGGCGAGCAGGGTCAATACCGGCATCATCACCAGCATCGCTACCAGGACCGGTGCGACCAGGTAACGCACCGGTGCGATGCCCATCACCCGCAGGGCGTCGATCTCCTGCGCCATCTGCATGGTGCCGATGCGCGCGGCAATCGCCGAACCGGAGCGCCCCGCCACCACGATGCCGGCGATCAGTACGCCGAACTCGCGCGTCACCGAGGTGGCGATACCGCTGATAATCTGCGACTCCGCACCGAATTCCCGCAGCGTGTAGATCCCCTGCATGGCCATCATCGCACCGTTCGCAAACGCCAGCACCGCCAGCACCGGGATTGCCTGCACGCCGATACTCATCATTTCGGCGAACACGGCCTGCAACCGCACCCGCTGCCGGAACCAGTAGCCGAAAAAGATCCAGAACAGGCTTTCACCCAGCAGCGCCGCGCCGTAACCGAAATCCTCCACGCCACTGACAAACTTCCGCCCGACCTGCTCACTCAGGCGACGGAACCCCGTGGCTGCGTGCTCAGCTGCCATTGGCCAGCCGGTCGTCCAGCGAGTCATAGATCAGAAACACCTTGTCCAGCCGCGCCAGGCGCAATACGTTCATGGCCGCGTCACTGACACCGATGAGCCCGAATTCCAGGTTGTTGGAACGCGCGTACTGGAAGCCTTCCACCAGGCTCGCCACCCCCGAGCTGTCGATGTATTCCACCGCTGACAGGTCGACCATGACGTGTTTCTGCTTTTTCAGGCAGGCGAGAATGACCTTGCGCGCATCCGGCGACTTGTTGAGGTCGACCTCGCCGCTCAGCGCGATCACCGCAAACCCCTGCCTGTCTTCAATCGGAAATGCCATGGCAGACTCCTGTTACCCTGTATATTTCTTCATCTGGAAAAGATTGCCAACGCCTTCGGGCGGATCGATGAACCCGTACTCGTCCATCAGGCAGTCGATGAGGTGCACACCCAGCCCGCCGGGGCGCACATCGTCCAGGTCGCGGGAGCAGACCTTTTCGGCATCGATCCTGTGCGCATAGTCACGCAAGCGGATCACCAGTGCACCCTGCTCCTGCATCAGCGTAACATCGATCCGGCCATTGGGATCCATGCCGTAGGCGTGCTGAATGATATTGGTACAGGCCTCGTTGACCGCCAGCACCACGGCATCCGTCGCCTGCTGGTCCAGCCCGGCGATATCCGCGGCATCGCGTAACACGCAGCGCAGCAGCTTCAGGCGGCTGGTCCTGGAACAGAAGCTCAGTGTGACCAGCTGGTCATTGCAGTCCATGTGCCTTGGTCCCTTCAATCACCACCAGTGTCAGATCATCTTCCACGTCGCCACCCGGGTCCACCACGGCGTTGACGATGGCCGCGGGGCGGCTTGCCAGTGGCAGGTGGCTGTGCTCCTTCAGCAAGCGTAGCAGACCTTCCTCTTCCAGGCGCTGGCCGTTGCCGGTGCGCGCTTCGAGCAAACCGTCCGTATACAGGTACAGACAACCTCCGTCCAGGGTGAAAGTCTGGTTACCAAACTGGCAATCATGGATGATGCCCAGCGGCGGCGCCGCCGCTGCGTACGAACCAATCAGCGCAGCCGGCCCCATGTGCAATACCGGCAGGTGCCCGGCATTCGACAGGACCCCCTCACCGCTTTCAGTATCCAGCACACCCGCTACCATGGTAACAAACATCCCGTGTATGGAGGTCTCGAAAATCTCGCGGTTGAGCATGCCCAGCAACTTGCCTGGATCGTGGATACCCTTGCCCAGGCAGCGGAACAGGCTCGCCGACTTGGCCATCAGCAGGGCCGCGTTCATGCCCTTGCCGGACACGTCGGCAAGGCAGAAGGCGACACGCCCGTCCGCCAGCTGGTAGTAATCGTAAAAGTCACCGGATACGGCGCGGGCGGACAGGTTCAGCCCGGTCACACCGGGGATACCGGCTTCACAATGGGGCAACAGGCTTTTCTGCA
>DRQL01000284.1 GCA_011371465.1 Gammaproteobacteria bacterium
GATCGCCCGATTTCACCCGCATGCTGCTGCCGCGGAAGATGCTCTTCTTCTCCCGCTTTTTCATGTTCTCCAGGCTGGCGAATTCAACGGCCTGGGCAATTTCCGGGTCGCTGCCGGGCGTACCCACGAACTCGAGCACCTGCTTCATGGTAGCGGCAGGATCCCTGCGCATGTCTTCGTAGTGGATCACCAGTATATCCCCCAGGTAGGAGAACGCCCTGGCCCAGTCATTGTAGAACTCGACGATTTTGGGTATCCCGCTGCCGGGGCTGGTGACAAATTCGAAAATACCCAGGTCGGCGCCGGGTGCGGGAAACCTGTTGAGCCGGATCTTGTGCGGGCGCATGCGGTATTTCCACTGAAAAAACTGGGATACCGCCACGTCGCGCGGGTCGCGCACCAGCATGACCACCTTTTTGCCGCGGAAATGATGGAGCGTTTCCCGGTCATCCAGGTAGTCGCGCATGTAGTTGTTGTGGCTGAACAGAACGCGTGGCACCGCCGCGTTCCTGCGGTGCAGGTTGTCGAACTCCAGCAGTTGCCGGGTCGGCAGGCCGTGTTTTACCTGGTAAAAGCGGGACAGCATCACCCGGAACCAGGTGCGCCCGCTTTTCGCCCAGGAAATCAGTACCCAGTCGGACGCCAGCAGCTTGCGATACTCTTCCTTGCCGCGCAGACGCCGCTCCAGCCGGTAGCGCCACGCGCGGGGCATGAAGAACAGCAGCCCGAGGATCAGGTGACGGGTGACAACGGCCTGGATTTCACGCATGGAAAACGGGTATTCCTGTGTTACATGGCTGGCCGCCAAGTGTACCGGGATTGACGCGCCGACGCACCGCCCGGATCTGTGCGGGATAACCGGGCGCCGGGAGGACGGCGCCCGCTGCAGGAATCAGCGTTCCGACCAGGGCCTGAACGGGTACTGGATCGGCGTCTCACGCATCAACCTGGGTAGTACCAGCAGGCGATAGCCGTTTTGCCACTGCAGGACAAAGATCGATTTGCCGACCTGTTTGCCACTCTCGTCGACGTCGTAGTTCCCCAGCAGGGAGCGGAACTTCATGGTGCGCAGCTGCTCGCGCACGGCATCCCTGTCCAGCGTCCCGGCGAGACGCACCGCCGCTTCCAGCACCTGCCCGCCACCATAGCCGTAGGCCACCGGCGGGCCCGGGTTATGCCCGTGCTTCTGCTTGTAGCGGTAGGAAAAATCTCGCGCCATGGGCAGGTGGGCGCTGCGCAGCCAGGAGACCACGCCCAGTACGCCATTGGCATCCGCACCCAACGCATTACCGAATTCCTTCAGTGACGGCCCCACGGTGAAAGCTATGGCCTTCGGCGCCAGACCGACCTTTTTGGCCGCACGCACAATGGCAATCGAGTCATCGAGATAGGTGCCACCCACCACCAGGTCCGGTTTTTCGGCTTTCATCTGCCGGAGCATGGCCGTGAAATCGCTGGTATCCTGGCTGTATATCCGGTCGAATACCAGTTCCATCCCGTACTTCTCTGCCAGCTCGCGCACCCCGGCCGCCACTTCACGGGGGAAGGCGCTGTCCGCGTAGACCATCGCGATGGTTTTCAGGCCGGCATCCGCCGCCGACCGGATCACCAGTTTCATGTAATCCCTGGCCGGCGCATCGATACCGAAGATGTTTTTATAACCGCGCGCCCAGATGTGATCATCCGCTGCGCCGGTCGCCACCATGGGAAAATCGTATTTCTCGGCCACCGTGCTGGCCGCCAGCGTCAGCTCCGATGAATAGGGTCCGAGCAGCAGGTCGACCTTGTCTTCATTGATCAGGCGCTCGTAGAGCCTGGCACTGGTGGCGGCATCCGATTTGTCGTTGTAGTAGACGATCTCCACCTTGCGGCCCAGCAGTGCTCCGCGTTCGTTGAGATCGGTAGCCCACATCTGTGCGCCATTGAGTTCGTCCTTGCCCGGCACCGCGTACTCGCCGGTCAGCGATACCGTGATGCCTACCCGGATGGGTGGTTTCTTTTCCATCGCCGACACCGCTGTCGCGCAGAGCGTGGCCAGCACTACGACGACCAGCAGCCGACAAGTGGCCGCAAAACTCCTGATGCAGTCTCTGATGTTCACATGCTATCTCTTGATATCCAGTTCACGTTTGGTCGTCCACAACATGCGCACCAGTTCGTACTCGAACGGTGAATTGGTTTCATAGTAAAGGAATTTGACGTGCGCGCGCAGATCGATGGCGCGCAACAGGTCCATACCGGTTTCCTGCCAGCTCTCCATGCTGGTGGTCCGCCTGCGCACCTCGTTGTAATACAACCAGTCCACCCCCTGCCCTATACCGTCACGCACGCTGGATGGCCCCAGCACCGGCAGCACCAGGTAGGGTCCGGGCCCGACGCCCCAGTACCCCAGGGTCTGCCCGAAGTCCTCGTCACTGCGCGGCACGTCACTGGCAATATCCAGGAACCCCAGCAGACCGACGGTCGAATTGACCAGCAGGCGGGTGGTGGTGTTCAGCGTCTTTTCGCCGTTCAGCTGCAGGATACTGTTATACAGTGTAGTCAGGTCCTGGATATTCCGGAAGAAGTTGTGAATGCCCTCTTCCACGGGGTCCGGTGTGATCTTGAAATAGCCAATCACTACCGGCAGGAAAATATACTTGTCAAAGTAGTAGTTGAAGCGATACATGGTGCGGTTGAAGCCCTGCCAGGGATCATAGACCTGCTTGTCCTCGTATGTGCCGGTATCGTCTCCAAGGATCTGCTCGGGTGTGAAAAAGGCCTCCTCAGCGGTATCACCTTCCTGTATCGGTGTGGTACTGCACCCCGCGATCAGCAGCAGGGACGCCAGCAACAGGTACCGGACGAGCCGCGGTGCCGGGTGACTCATAATGGCTGCCCGTCCAGCGCGCTGGTAAAGACTTTCACCATGTGTTCGACATTGTCCCGGTATTCCATATTGCCGAGGTGCCCGCCCGTCGGATAGATTCTGGCGCGTTCACCGAACACGCGCGGGAAAAAGTCAATCTCACCCTGCTCCAGGATCAGGTCATTGTGGTTGTGCATGACATAGATGTTGTCTGCGTTGCGGAGATAGTCTTCGATGTGCCTGAGGCTCATCTCCTCCACCATCCGGTGACGGTTGAGCGATGGATCCAGCTTCTTGTAGTAGGGATAGAAATAGTCGTGGAAATAGTCGGTAAAGCCCAGCCGGAACACGACCTCCCGGTAGACGCCCGGGTCAGTATTGCGGGTAAAACGGACATTTTTCGGCTTGACATAGCCATAGTCATTCATGATGTCCGATGCGAATGCCAGGTGGGCAGAAGAGAACCGGAACGAGAGTCCGATTAATGCGGCCAGTTCCTCGTTCCTTGGCTGCAGGGCTTCGTAGACCTGGAACAGGAAATCCTCGCTGAAGTCCAGACGCTTGGCGCGCACATAGAGTTTGCCAAACGCGGAAACGATGCCGTTATAGTAGGTGTCAAAGTTATCTACACCACCCGGGATATTCTCCAGCATGCGATCCAGTAACGAGATCGAGCTGTATAAACTGACCGGCGGATTAATCAGCAGCACCCGTTTGAAATTGAACACCTTGCGCTGCGAGTCCACCCGGGACACAAAGGCCGCATTGAACCCGCCCAGACTGTAACCGGTCAGGAAATAATCAGTGATTTTTGTTTTTTTCAGCAATTTCGCCTGGACCAGCTCCATGACGTGGTACAGGTCCTCGGCATCGTAAACCGCATGACCGGTAACCGAGGTCCTGGATGCCGCCACGATGAAATTGGGAATGGTGGGGGAAGACAGGGACACCACGTGGAATCCCGCACTGTAGAAAGCCTTTGCCTGCGCCGTGATATGCCCGCCGTTATAGGCGCCACCGGTGCCGGCAATCAGGAAGACCAGCGGGGCCGGCTTGTCCTGCAGGGCATAGGAATAGCGCAGTTTGGCCTCGTAGAACAGGAAATCCGGGACCTCGCGGTCCCTGAAGACCGTCAGACTGTCGCGTTTGGTGGGAACATGGACAGTAAATTTCGCCCTGTCCGTTTCCGGCGTACCGACAACGGTGGCTACAAAAGGGTCATCAAAGGGATATCCGTACGGTTCGGTGGCGGCCCACCCGGTGACTGCCCAGCAGGCAGCCAGCAATAACCCAAGGCTTCTGATCATGTAGGTGTTTTTCCTGTTAATGCCGCATTCCTGCCCCGAACAGGCGGAACTTTAGCATACTCGGCGGCCACCCTGTCCAGCCTTTTGCATCAGCTGGCACGCATCCGTCCGGTACCGGCTGAACCGGACAAGTGGTTCAGGGGGTATCCGTCCGGCGCAATCTTCACTACCATGCCACCCTCGAACGGACCGGACCCCGGTTCCGGATACAACACGGTTACCGACTCACCGCAAGGAACACCTCTAAATGAACAAAGTTACCAGAATCTTCACCCTCACCTGCACCCTGCTGCTGGCCACGCTTGGCAACCTGGTGCAGGCCGGCGACAACGGTACATCCACCCTGGCTCGCATCGAACAGCGCGGCGAACTGGTGCTCGGAACCTCGGCCAACATGCCACCGATGACCTACAAACAGCCCAGCGGCAAGGTGATCGGCCTGGACGTGGACATTGCCCGTGTCATGGCCAGCGCGCTGGACGTCAAACTGAACATCACGACCATGCCCTTTGATGAACTGATCCCGGCACTGCAAGCCGGCAGGATCGATGTCATCATCTCCAATATGACTATCACACCGGAGCGCAACCGTTCGGTGGCCTTTGTCGGCCCCTACATGCACTCCGGCAAGTGCATCATCACCAAACAGGAAAGCCTCGCCAAAGCCGAAAAATCCGAAGACCTGAATACCCCGAAAACGCATATCGTGACCCTGCAGGGCTCTACCAGCGAACAGTTCATCCGGACCCTGCTGCCGGAAGCGACCGTGACCACCACGGATGACCTGCAAAAGGGCATCAAAATGGTGAAGGAAGACAAGGTCGGCGGCATGATGACCGATTACCCGGTGTGCCTGTCCACCCTGAAGAATTACCCGGACGCCGGTTTTGTATCGTTGTTCTCGCTGCTCAACTATGAGCCGATCGGCATCGCCGTGGCCGGCAACGACACCCTGTTTATCAACTGGACCGAGAATTTCCTGGAACGTCTTGACGGCACGGGCACGCTGGACGAGATCGGTGCACACTGGTTCGGTGAATTCGCGAACGCCCTGTCGGGCGATGACGGCAAGACAGACAAGGCAGACACCGAATAGGCGGTTAACAAAACGGCGGAGATCAGCGTGGCAAAGCGGCACAGGCGGATACTGGCAGGCGATGTCGGCGGCACCAAGACCTCGCTTGCCCTGGTCGAGGTGGACGGCACACAGCTGGATGTGCTGGCGCAGGAACAGTACCCGAGCACGGCCTACGGCTCGCTGCTTGAAGTGGTTCGGCAGTTCCTGGCAGACCGGGACGCAGCCTGCGAGTACGCCGGGTTCGGCGTTGCCGGACCGGTCAGGGACGGGAAGTGCCATACCACCAACCTGCCCTGGCAGCTGGACGCGACTGAACTGGCCAGCGGGCTCGGTTTGCGTCGTGCCTGGCTGCTGAACGACCTGGAAGCCAATGCCTGGGGGATCCGCGCGCTGCGCGACGAGGATTTCCACAACCTGAGCGACGGCGCACCGAATGCGTGCGGCAATGCTTCGATCATTGCTGCGGGGACCGGGCTCGGCCAGGCCGGACTGTTCTGGGACGGCGCCCGCCACCACCCCTTCTCCTCGGAGGGCGGGCACACGGATTTCGCGCCCGGCTCCGAACTGGAGATTTCTCTACTACACTATCTGCAGCAGCGCTATGATCACGTCAGCTGGGAACGCGTGGTCTCGGGCATGGGCCTGCTCAACCTGCATGCTTTTCTGACCCGGCACAGGAAGGTGGCGATACCGGGCTGGCTGGATGAGGAGATGCGCAACGGGGACAGCGCTGCCGCGATTACCGGGGCCGCACAGGCAGACCGCTGCCCGGTATGCCGCGAGACCCTGGAACTGTTCGTGCGGCTGTACGGCGTGGAAGCCGGCAACCAGGCACTGAAAATCATGGCCACCGGTGGCGTATATATTGGTGGCGGCATTGCGCCGCGTATCCTGGACAGCCTGAAGGAAGGCACTTTCCTGTCGGCATTCTGGTCCAAGGGGCGCATGGAACCCCTGATGCGCAGCATGCCGGTACGGGTTATCCTGAACCCGGACACAGCCCTCTATGGCGCTGCGGTATATGCGGATAACGAAGCGAGACAAATCCAGGGGTTCGTTACTTAAGAAATCAGATTATCGAGAGCACGAAAATGAACGTAGTCATCCGAAACCTGCCCCAGGGCAGCAGCGAAGAAGAGATCCGGGAGTTACTGCAGGAGCACGGCGTTCCGGTCACCTCGGTCACCCTCACCAATGAAGGCAACGCGGAGAACTGCGTGGCCGTGCTGGCCCTGGACACCAACCGCGCCGGCGCGGATGCACTGGTAAAAATGCTGGACGGAAAATTCTGGCGCGGCAAGACCCTGGCCGCCCGCGCCCAGAACATGTTTACCGGAGAAGGACTGAACAAAACCTGATCAAGGAGCATCGCGATGCCGCAGGACACGGAGAGTACAGACACCCCGGTCGAAGACACCCGCACCGGTCTGAGCGTTGCCGCACTGGAGCGTGCCTTTGCCAATAACCTGTTTTACGTGCAGGGCAAATTCGCCGCTTCGGCCACCCGCAACGACTATTACATGGCGCTGGCCTACACCGTACGCGACCGCATGCTGCGGCGCCTGCTCGACGCGGTGGAGACCTGGCTGGAAAAAGACGCCAAGCTGGTCTGTTACCTGTCGGCGGAATTCCTGACCGGGCCACACCTGCAGAACAACCTGATCAACCTGGGCATCGAGGATGCGGTGCGCGAAGCCGTGTGCACCTGCAAATACGACCTGCAGGCACTGATCGAGCAGGAAGAGGAACCCGGGCTGGGCAACGGCGGTCTCGGACGCCTGGCGGCCTGCTACATGGATTCACTCGCCAGCCTGCAGATTCCCGCCATCGGCTACGGCATCCGCTACGAGTACGGCATTTTCGACCAGGAGATCCAGGACGGCTGGCAGGTGGAGATCACCGACAAATGGCTGCACCTCGGCAATCCCTGGGAGCTGCACCGGCCGGAACGTACCTACGAAGTGAAATTCGGCGGCCACACCGAATCCTGGCGTGACGAGCAGGGCCGCTACCGGGTACGCTGGATCCCCAACCGCGTGGTCATGGGCGTCGCCTACGACACCCCGATTCTCGGCTACCGCGTCCACAGCGCCAACCTGCTGCGCCTGTGGTCGGCGCAGGCTCCTGAATCCTTCGACTTCCAGGATTTCAACGTCGGCGACTACATGGGCGCGGTACAGCAAAAAATGGTGTCGGAAAACATCACCAAGGTGCTGTACCCCAACGATGAGGCCATACAGGGCAAGAAACTGCGCCTGCAGCAACAGTACTTTTTTGTCACCTGTTCGCTGCAGGACATGATCGCCATCCACCTGATCCGCGGCAACGATCTCGGCCGTTTCCACGAGACCTTCGCCGGCCAGCTCAACGATACCCACCCGTCGGTGGCGGTACCGGAACTGATGCGCCTGCTGATGGACGAGCACGGCCTGGAGTGGGAACAGGCCTGGCATATCACCCGCAACACCCTCGCCTACACCAACCACACCCTGTTGCCGGAAGCGCTGGAGAGCTGGTCCCTGCCCCTGTTCAGGGAAATCCTGCCACGCCACATGGAGATCATCTACGAGATCAACCGCCGCTTCCTCGACGAGGTGCGACTGAAATTCCCGGACGACAGCGAACGCCTGGCACGAATGTCGCTCATCGACGAGCGTGGAGAAAAATCGATCCGCATGGCCAACCTGGCCTGTGTCGGCAGCCACGCCATCAACGGCGTGGCCGAACTGCATACCGAGCTGCTCAGGGAGCACACCCTGCGCGATTTCCACGAGTTCTTCCCGGAGCGGTTCAGCAACAAGACCAACGGCGTGACCCCGCGCCGCTGGATGGTACTGTGCAACCCGCGCCTGACGGCGCTGATCAGCGAAAAGATCGGCGACGACTGGATCACCGACCTGCACCAGTTACGCAAACTGGAAGCCTTTGTCGACGACGAGGACTTCCTGGCCCGCTGGCGCAGGGTCAAGCTGGACAACAAGCGCGAACAGGCCGCCTACTACCAGCAGCACACCGGCATTGCGCTAAACCCCGAAGCCCTGTGCGATGTGCAGGTAAAGCGGCTGCACGAGTACAAACGCCAGCACCTGATGGTGCTGCACATCATCACCCTGTACGATCGCATCAAGCGGAACCCGGAGCTGGACATCGTGCCACGCACCTTCATCTTCGGCGGCAAGGCCGCGCCGGGCTACTTCATGGCCAAACTGATCATCAAGCTGATCAATTCGGTGGGCGACGTGGTCAATAACGACCCCGACGTGCGGGACCGGCTCAAGGTCGTCTTCATCCCCAACTTCAGCGTCAAGCTCGGCCACCGCGTCTACCCCATCGCCGACCTGTCCGAGCAGATTTCAACCGCGGGCAAGGAAGCATCGGGAACCGGCAATATGAAATTCGCCATGAACGGCGCCCTGACGGTCGGCACCCTGGACGGCGCCAATGTCGAGATCCGCGAGGAAGTCGGCGCCGAAAATTTCTTCCTGTTCGGCCTCACCGCGCAGGAAGTCATGCAGCTCAAACAGGATGGCTACAACCCCAGGGACTATTACAACCGCAATGAAGAACTGCAGACCGCCATCGACCGCATCAGCAGCGGCTTTTTCTCGCACGGCGACGGCAGCCTGTTCAAACCGCTGACGGACGAACTGATGAGCCAGGACCAGTACATGCTGCTGGCGGACTACGCCTCCTACATCGAGTGCCAGGACCGCATCAGCGAGGACTGGCGTGACCAGCAGCAGTGGACCCGCCGTTCCATCCTCAATGTCGCGCGCATGGGCAAGTTCTCCTCGGATCGCTCGATCCGGGATTACTGCCGCGATATCTGGCACGTGGAACCGGTCGTCGTCGACAGCATCGACCGCAATGAAGAGTGCATCACCGAGTGGCGCGGCTCGACCGGCAGCAACCGCAGCAAAGCACAGGACTCCGGTGCAGAAGACCGCACGGTTCACTGAAGCCCGCTGCGCAGGCGCCGTACGGGACAGTGGCACATACAGCCGCTCACGACCCGCGTACCGACCGGCAGGTCCCGGCAGGCAAACCCGGCATGGCTGACCGTTACGCAACCAGGCCCGGGGTCCGTTACCCCTTTGGCGCCAGACCGGACGACGGTGGCGTCAACTTCTCCGTGTTCAGCCGTCACGCCACGCGGGTCGAGCTGTTGCTGTTCGAGCGTGCCGACAGCCCATTGCCCTTCCAGAGCATCCGGCTGCAACCGGAACTGCACCGCACCTTCTTTGCCTGGCACGTCTATGTCGAGGCGCTGCCGGTCGGCAGCTGGTACGCGTGGCGCATGGATGGTGACAGCGATAGCCGCCGCTCGGGACTGCGCTTCGACGCGGACAAACTGTTGCTCGACCCCTGGGCGCGCGTGGTCAGCGATACCCTCTGGGACCGGCAGGCAGCCAGCCGGCCGGGGGACAACAGTTCCCTCTCCATGCGCGCTATGGTAGTAGACGAGGGCTACGACTGGGAAGGCGATACCCCGCTCAGCATCCCCAACGAGACTGCCATCATCTACGAGTTGCACGTGGGCGGCTTCACGCGGCACCGCACAGCGGACGTCAGCCACCCGGGCACCTTCGCGGCGCTGGCCGAGAAGATCCCCTACCTGCAGGAACTCGGCATCACGCACGTCGAACTGATGCCGGTCATGGCATTCGATGAACAGGATGTACCCGCGGCAACGGCACAGCTCGGACTGAAGAATTACTGGGGCTACAGCACCCACAGTTTCTATTCCCCGCATCCCGGTTACTGCGTAACGCCTGAACAGGGTACCCACCTGCAGGAGTTCCGTGACCTGGTCAAGGCGCTGCACCGGGCCGGCATCGGCGTGATTCTCGATGTGGTGTTCAACCACACCGCCGAAGGCGGCACAGACGGCCCCGTCATCAATTTCAAGGGCCTGGGCAACAGCGTTTTCTACCACCTGGACCAGGAAGACAAAAGCCTGTTTCGCGACTACACCGGCTGCGGCAACACCGTCAACTGCAATCACCCCATTGTCGCCAACTTCATCATCGGTTGCCTGGAATACTGGGTGCGGGAAATGCACGTGGATGGCTTCCGCTTCGACCTTGCCAGCGCCCTGGCGCGTGGCGAAGACGGCAACCCGCTGCACGACGCACCGGTGCTATGGGGTATCGAACTGTCGGACCAGCTGTCCGCCACGCGACTCATTGCCGAAGCCTGGGATGCTGCCGGCCTGTACCAGGTCGGCAGTTTCCCCGGTTACCGCTGGGCGGAATGGAACGGGCGCTACCGGGATGTCATCCGCCGCGCCGTGCGCGGCGACCAGGGTCTGCTGGCCGAACTGGCCACCCGCCTGAGCGGCAGCAGCGACCTCTACCAGCCACAGAACCGCCTGCCCATCAACAGCATCAACTTCGTGACCTGCCATGACGGGTTCACCCTGTACGATCTGTTCAGCTACACGCGGAAACACAACGAGGCCAACGGCGAAGGCAACCGCGACGGGCACAACGACAACCTGAGCATCAACTTCGGCATCGAAGGGGAAACCGATAACGCGGAGATCCTCGCGCTGCGGCGGCAACACGCCAAAAACGTCATCGCCATCCTGCTGCTGAGCCAGGGGGTCCCCATGCTGCTGGCCGGGGACGAAATACTCCATTCCCAGCGGGGCAACAACAACGGCTACTGCCAGGACAACGAACTGACCTGGATCGACTGGTCGCTGGTGGAAAAAAATGCGCACATGCTGCGCTTCGTCCGTCACATGGTCGCCCTGCGCAAACGGCACCCGTCGCTCATGCGCCGCCGTTTCCTGACCGGCACAGCCGCTGAAGAGGGCGCCATGCCGGATATCCGCTGGCACGGTGCCGAACTCGATGCACCGCAGTGGCACGCCCCCTCGGCACGGGTGCTTGCCTTTACCCTGGCAGGAACCCGGACGGATGAAAGTGCCCTGCATGTCATGCTGAACCTGTCCGACCGCCAGGTGAACATGGCGTTTCCGGCTGCGCCGCACGAGCAGTGGTGCCTGGCCATCGATACCGCGCTGGCTTCCCCGCGGGACAGCGCTGCACCGCAGCAGCAGACGCCGGTCAGCGGTGAGCGATACCCGGTGCAGGCCCGCAGCGTGGTAGTACTGGAACAGTCCCTGAACAGCCGTTCAACCACCTGAAGCGGAACCCTGACCGGGTCCAGGGCCTGTTAACACTTCCCAAATGGACACTGTTGTGCCTGAGAAAGCGCCAATCAAGGCGCGAGGAGAGAAGTTTGGTGACTCCAAATGAACGAGGAGCAACGCGGAGTGGCGCTTTCTCAGGCGCAACCCGAAGGGCCGGGGCTCTGTTTCCGCCCAGCGGCGTTATCATTCGCTCATGTAGAATGACTACACGTCGCTCATTCTGCCTTGCTGGACGAAAACAGAGCCCCGGCAGTGTCCATTTGGGAAGTGTTAACAGACCCTAGCCTGCGCATGCCATTCCGAGCCACATTTCTTCGTTTCCTGGCACACACTACAACGGTTACGGCCGCCCTGCTGGTCAGCCTGGCGCTGGCCTGGTATACCCTCAGTGCCGTCAATTTTTTCTATCCCGTGTTACACGATGTCATTGGCATCGACGCAACCATCGCGGAATACGCACCAGGGAATATCTACCGGAAATCCTTCGACCAGACCACCCGCAAACAGCGCGCGGAGCTGTTCCGGCAAATCGTCTACGGCATCAACCACGATGGCCGGGGGCTGGAATCCATCCGCTATACGGACGCACAGGGCCGACCGATAGACCGGCTGTTACGCGAAGCCGAGATCATCCACCTCCGGGACGTGGCTCAGCTGCTCAATACCCTGAAAGCGGTGGCCTGGGTCAGCGGCGCACTGCTGTTTGCCATGGTTGGCTTCTGCCGCCTGCGCAACACCGGGTTCCCGGCGCCGGCCCGCGTGCTGGGTACGGCAGTACTCGCGCTGCTGTTGATTGCCGTGATCGTCAGCGTTTCCGGTGCGGAGAAACTGTTCTACCGCTGGCACACGCTGGTGTTTCCCGAGGGCCACCAGTGGTTTTTCTATTACGAGGAATCCCTGATGACCATGCTGATGAAAGCACCGGACCTGTTCGCCTGGCTGGCGGCGCTGCTGGCGCTGTTCACACTGGCCTATTTTTACCTGGTCCTGCGGCTGGCAAGCGCCTTTCTGCGCAAAGATGCAGTGGCAACCGACACCCCGCAGGAGCGATCCCCTTGACCGCGAAAGCACACCCCGGCTTTCGCGCCGAAGGCCGGCGCTCCTACAGCGGTCTGTTCCTCCCCCTTCGTGCCGAAGGCCCGCGCTCCCGCCCGCTAACGGCTGGTGAGTTTCAGCTCGATGCGCCGGTTACGCCGGTAGGCTTCTGCCGTATCGGCCGGGTCCAGCGGGTGGTACTGGCCGAAC
>DRQL01000285.1 GCA_011371465.1 Gammaproteobacteria bacterium
CCATCGTTTCCGTTCGACTTGCATGTGTTAGGCATGCCGCCAGCGTTCAATCTGAGCCAGGATCAAACTCTTCAGTTCAATCACTTTAGTCGCTTGAGGCGACAAATCTGGCTCGATGTACACAAAACTCGGAATTGCTTGAGTTTGCTTCCATCGAATGTTGCTTTGCTACGCAATCAATCCGACGTAAGCACCCACACAAATTACCTGATCTGATTGTTAATGAACTCGATGGCGCTCTGGCCAGCGAAGACCGACAAGTATGAGGCATAATCGCCTGTCCCGTCAATACTTTTCTGCCGCGTTCCGGGAGTAAAAATCAGCCCGCTCCGAAGCAGAGGCGCGCATTATACAGTCAGGCCGGTGGCCGTCAAGAAGAATTTCCGCGACGCGCAGAAAGACCCCGGGGCGGCCCAAAAGGGCTGAAAAACAGCGGCCCGGGCCGATCCGGCTACACAGAGACCGGCGACACGTTCAGCACCAGCCAGTACATGCCCAGCTGGCGCACGGCCTCCATGAACTGGTTGAAATCGACCGGCTTGCGGATATAGCTGTTCGCTCCCAGATCATACCCGGCAATAATATCCCGCTCCTCATTGGAGGACGTCAAAATTACGACGGCAAGTCGCCGGGTGCGCTCATCCGCCCGGATCCGGCGCAGCACCTCCAGCCCGTCAATCTTGGGGAGTTTCAGGTCGAGCAGGGTGACCTCCGGGAGCCGGTTCGGATCACGCCCGCTGTGCGCTCCGCGCGCAAACAGGTAATCCAGCGCTTCCGCGCCATCGCGGGCGACCACTACCTCGTTGAGAATATGATTACGCTTCAGGGCACGTAGCGTCAGCGCCTCGTCGTCCGGGTTGTCTTCAACCAGCAGGATCGTTTTATTTTTCATGACCAGGGTATCCTCAGTGATTCCCCGCCCGGCGATACCTTGTCGGGCAACTCCCGTTCTGGGATGGCTGTCCGGATTATACCCCCAAACCCGGTCGACCGGCCTGCCCGCGCCTCGCAATAGACAGTAGTCTACCTACTCCATCACCACCCGGGCAAAGCGGCGCTTGCCCACCTGGATGACACATCGGGTACCCGCTTCCAGCCGCAACCGCGTATCACTGATCTTTTCCCCGTCGATGCGTACCGCGCCCTGCCGGATCATGCGCAGCGCATCCGAAGTGCTCGACGTCAGCGCAGCCTCTTTCAGCACATTGGCGACGGGCATGCCGTCATCGCCGGCCTGCAACCGGGCCTCGGGTATATCGTCAGGCAGCGCGCCTTTCTGGAAACGGGCGATGAAATTTTCCTGTGCGCGGTCCGCATCGCCTTGTGAATGGAAACGCGCCACCAGCTCCTTGCCCAGCTCGAACTTGATATCCCGCGGGTTGCGCCCTTCCTGCATCGATTTTTTCAGCGCTTCCACTTCAGCGATGGAGCGGAAACTCAGCAGCTCGAAATAGCGCCACATCAGCTCATCGGAAATGGACATCAGTTTGCCGAACATCTCGTCCGGCGCCTCATTGATGCCGATGTAGTTGCCCAGCGATTTGGACATTTTCTGGACACCGTCGAGACCTTCCAGGATCGGCATGGTCAGCACCACCTGCGGCTTCTGCCCATAGGCTTCCTGCAACTGGCGACCGACCAGCAGGTTGAACTTCTGATCAGTACCCCCGAGCTCCACGTCCGCTTTCAGGGCCACCGAATCGTAACCCTGTACCAGCGGGTAAATAAATTCGTGGATGGCGATGGGCTGCCCGGAGCTGTAGCGCTTGCTGAAATCATCCCGTTCCAGCATGCGCGCCACCGTATGCCTGGCCGCCAGCTGGATCAGATCGGCGGCATCCATTTCGTTCATCCAGCTCGAATTGAACACCACCAGCGTCTTTTCCGGGTCCAGGATCTTGAAGATCTGGCTTTCATAGGTCCTGGCGTTGTCGAGCACTTCTTCCCGGGTGAGCGGCTTGCGCGTGACATTCTTGCCGGTCGGGTCACCGATCATGCCGGTAAAATCACCAATCAGGAACAGCGCTTCATGGCCGAGTTCCTGGAACTGGCGCAGCTTGTTGAGCAACACGGTGTGCCCCAGGTGCAGATCGGGGGCGGTGGGGTCAAAACCGGCCTTTACGCGCAGCGGGCGGTTTTCCTTCAGCCGCTGTTCCAGCTCGGTTTCCACCAGTATTTCCTCTGCGCCGCGCCTGATCTGCTGCAAGGCCTCGCTATGCGACATGAAACTGCTCCCGGTACCCTGAAAATTGGGGCGCAAGAGTAGCACAAGTTGGCCGATAACCCCGTTGAGGACGCTTAACTGGCTGAAGTCATGGAATATACTGGTGAACGGCCGGCCTGGTAGCGGGTACCAGGGATGGAACTGGCACAGTTTCTGCTGCCTGCCACTACATCATCGCGACGGTTGACCGCAAGCGGCTCCGTCAGTTAGTTTGAACTACAGGATTGGGAAGGGATTTCTGGTGCAGTACAACTATTCGTCCATGCGGGACTACAAAACGGGATGGCGCGGCAGCCGGATGAGCAAACACCGGTCCAGGGGCCTGCGCTGGGCACTGCTTGGCTCTGCCTCCGGACTCGCGCTGGGCCTGTTCTCGCTGACGTCCTATGATGCAAACGCCTTGCGCATCAAGGATATGCCGCTGGATCTACCGCCTCCCGAACTGGCGGAAACCGCCCGAATCGAACTCCCCGGAACCCCCGCAGACCATCTGGCCGCGGCACCTGCTCCGGTTACCGCCGAGGCGCAGCCGCGTGGCAGCTGGCACGATGTCACCGTCGCATCCGGTGACAGTCTGGCACGCATTTTTTCCCGGCAGGGCATCCCGCCACGCCAGTTACACGACATCATCGCCGGCGGTGGTGTCGCCAAAAAACTGACTCGCATCTATCCCGGGCAGAAACTGCGCATGCGCACCACGCCGGAAGACGGGCTGCTGGAACTGCTGTACGAGATCGATGCCCTGAACCAGGTCCGCATCACCCGGACGGATGACGGCTATGACGCTCAACTGATCGCCCGCGTCCCGGAAAGACGCAGCGTGCGCGCCGCGGGCAAAATCGACAATTCCCTGTTTGTGGCCGCGCAACAGGCCCGGCTGCCGGAAAACATCACCATGGAACTGGCCGGCATATTCGGCTGGGATATCGATTTTGCCCTGGATATTCGCCAGGGAGACCAGTTTGCCCTGATTTACGAGGAACTCTACCTGGACGGTGAACGCGTGGGCACGGGCGACATCCTGGCCGCGGAATTCACCAATAACGGCAAGGTCTACCAGGCGGTGCGTTATACCGACAAGCAGGGCCGCACGGACTATTACTCCCCGGACGGTCACAGCATGCGCAAGACCTTCCTGCGCACCCCGGTGTCCTTTACACGCATCAGTTCACGCTTCAGCCTCGGCCGCAAGCACCCCATCCTGAACAGGATACGCGCGCACAAAGGCGTGGATTACGCGGCCCCGCGCGGTACACCGGTCAAGGCCACGGGCAACGGCAAAATCGTGATGCGCGGGAAAAAAGGCGGCTATGGGAAGACCGTGGTCATCCAGCACGGCAGCAACTACAGCACCCTGTACGCGCACCTGAACCGCTATGCCCGCGGCCTGCGCACCGGCAGCCGGGTCCAGCAGGGCCAGATCATCGGCTATGTCGGCAGCACCGGGCTGGCCACCGGACCCCACCTGCACTACGAATTCCGCGTCAACGGGGTGCACCGCAACCCGCTGACGGTCAAGCTGCCGGACGCCGCACCCCTGCCCCGGAAATACCGCCAGGATTTCAAACTGGCCACCGAGAACCTGCTGGCCCAGCTGGAACTGGCAAAGACCCGGACCGTTGCGTTGCAGGATCGCTGAGCGGTCGGGCACACGGGCCGCACCCCCCGGTTGACGCATGCCCGAGTACTATCTTGGTCTCATGTCAGGCACCAGCATGGACGGCATTGACGCCGCGCTGGTGGATCTTTCCGGTGACCGCCCCGAGCTGATCCGTGCGCAAACCAGCGCCTGGCCGGAAGCGCTGCACACCCGCATCCTCGATACCGCCGCCGCCCCGGAACGGACTTCGCTGCAGGAAGCCGGCAGGCTGGATGCCGCATTGGGCGAACAGTTCGCCGTCGCGGCACTCGAACTCATGGCGCAGGCCGGTTTTAACAGCCACCAGATCACGGCCATCGGCAGCCACGGTCAAACCCTGTTGCACGCACCCGGGGACCAGCCCGCTTTCAGCCTGCAGCTGGGGGATGCGAACCGGATTGCCGAACGAACCGGCATCACCACCGTTGCCGATTTCCGGCGCAGGGATATCGCCGCCGGCGGCCAGGGCGCGCCGCTGGTACCCGCCTTCCACCGGTCGCTGTTCCACGACCCGGCAACGCCCCGCGCCATCCTGAACATCGGCGGTATGGCCAACCTGACCCTGCTCCCGTCAGACAGCACGGCCGTTACCGGTTTTGACACCGGTCCTGGCAACGTGCTGCTGGATGCCTGGTACCGCAAAACCCGCCACGGCGACTATGACGAGCGCGGCACCTGGGCGCAAAGTGGCGAACTGAACCAGCCCCTGCTGACCGGTCTCCTGGATCACCCCTATTTCAGCCAGCCACCACCCCGCAGCACGGGCCGGGAGCTGTTCTGTCTGCGCTGGCTCGAAGAACGGCTGCAGCAGATGGCACGCACCCCGCCCGCTTTCGACGTACAACGAACGCTGATCGAATTCACGGCACAAACCATCGCCTCGTCACTGCAACGATTCGGCCCACCGGTACAACAGGTGCTGGTCTGCGGCGGCGGTGCACACAACGATTTCCTGATGCAACGCCTGGCATCCCTGCTGCCGGAACAGCAGGTGGAAACCACGGAGCGATACGGCCTGCACCCGGACTGGGTGGAAGCGGTTGCCTTTGCCTGGCTGGCCAAACAGGCCCTGGAAGGGAAAGCCGGTAATATCCCGACGGTAACCGGCGCAAACCGGCCGGTGATCCTGGGGGCAATCTACCCGGGTGGCATCCGGTAATTCGGGCTGCTGCGGGTGATTTTGTCGGGTTACGCTGCGCTAACCCGACCTACGGCGGCGAAAGGAACAGCCGGTGATACCTACGGTTATCGGTGCAAACCGGCCGGTGATCCCGGGGCAATGTACCCGGAGAAAATCCGGTAATCGGGTCTGCTACGGGTGGTTTTGTCGGGTTACGCTACGCTAACCCGACCTACGAAGATACGAGACACCCGGAACACCGTAACCCTGTAGGTCGGATTAGCACAGCGTAATCCGACAAAAACGCATCTGGGATAGCGCCGGTTTTGATCCGTGTTCGAGGCATTGTCGGGTTACGCTGCGCTAACCCAACCTACGGAACTGGCAACAGCAGCGTGACCCCGAACCGTAGGTCGGGTTAGCGCAGCGTAACCCGACAAAATCGAAGCAATGCACCCGGACCAGACACCACTGCGGACACAACACGCTCCCCCGCTGCAAGAGGTTCCATCCGACTCACCACAGAACGGGAACTAACGCTCGCTGATCGGAACGTAATCCCGCTCTGACTGCCCCGTATACACCTGCGTCGGCCGGAAGATCCGGTTATCACCCAGCTGTTCACGCCAGTGCGCCAGCCAGCCGGCGGAGCGGGCAATCGCGAAAATCGATGTGAACTGGTCCGGCGGTATCCCCATTTCCTTGTACAGGATGCCCGAATAGAAATCGACGTTGGCATAGACACCTTTGGGCGCCAGCTTTTCCTCGCAGGCTTCTTCCAGCGCCAGCGCCGTTTCGAACATCGGCCCCATGTTGCCGCCCCGGTGTTCCATCAATTCATGCATGAGCTTCTGCAGGATGGTGGCGCGCGGATCCTTGACCTTGTACTCGCGGTGTCCCATGCCCCAGATCTTGGCCTTGCTGGCCAGCTTTTCGTCCAGCCAGGCTTTCACGTTCTCCGGCCGGCCGATCTCTTCCAGCATTTCCACCACGCGCTGGTTGGCTCCGCCGTGTAACGGACCGGCCAGGGTGCCGATCGCAGCCGCAATCACCAGGAAGGGACTGGCGAGTGTGGAACCGGCGACCAGTGCCGCAAACGTGGATGCATTGATGGTGTGTTCAGCGTGCAGGATCAGGCTGGCATCCATGATCCGCGCCAGGAACGGGTCCGGGTCTTCGCCGCTGAACATGTACAGCAGGTTCTCGGCATAACTCAGGTCCTTGCGCGGTGCATAGGGGTCGTAACCGTTACGCACGTGCTCCCACATGGCAACGATGGTTGCCATGCGCGCGATGATCTTGACCGACATGTTATGCACATAGTTCAGGTCACTGCACTGGCTACCGCCGGTCAGGCACTCGTCACCCTGGTAGAACATGCCCAGGCTGGCCACCGCCGTTTGCAGCATCTCCATCGGGTGCCCGGTAGCAGGCAGGTACTTCATAATCTCCCGCACGTTGTATTTCACAATACGGTTGGAACGCAGCTGCTGATCGAATTCCTCCAGCTGCGCATAGGTCGGCAGGTGGCCGTCCAGCAGCAGCAGGCTGGTTTCCTCGAAGGTACTGCTGAGCGCGAGGTCGACGATCCGGTAACCGCGATAGGTCAGTACGCCCTTGATACCATCCAGGTCAGAGATGTTGGACTGGGTTGCCGGAACCCCCTCCAGCCCGGGTAAATACTCACTCATTCCGTTCTCCCGATCACGAAGCACGACAGTATAACCGGTTTACTGATCCCGGTGTTTATGCAACCGCCACAGAAAAAGGGGCGCATCAGCGCCCCTTTCCCGGATGTTGTTCGGTATTTCAGGCCGAAAAAGAAGAACCGCACCCGCAGGTAGTGGTTGCATTGGGGTTCCTGATCACGAATCTGGAACCTTCCAGGTCTTCCTTGTAGTCGATCTCGGCACCCACCAGGTACTGGAAACTCATGGGGTCGACCAGCAGCCGGACGCCGTCTTTTTCCACTTCGGTGTCACCCTCGTTGACCGCTTCCTCGAAGGTGAATCCGTACTGGAAACCGGAACAGCCACCGCCGGTGACAAAAACCCGCAGCATGAGGTTCGGGTTGCCCTCCTCTTCGATCAAACCCTTGACCTTGTTGACTGCGGCATCGGTCACCATCATCAACTCGTCACCCGGGTTCATCTGTTCGGCTGTACTGTCGCTCATCCGTCCGTCTCCACTGGCATTCAACAGGATGACGGGAAGTATGCCATTTACCCACTAAATTGGTCAAGTATTACTTGGCGATCGACATGCCAACGGTTTCGACGTCCTCGAGGAGGTCGGCCCCGGGCTCCAGCACTGCTGCCGCGCGCGGCGGCTCGACCTGGTGCACCAGCTTGCCGTTCACTTCGGCGCCCATGGCCATCTCGATCAGGTGGTAATACAGGTTCCCCGTGACCCGGGCGCAGCTGGCCAGTTCGACCCGGTCGCTCACGTACACGTCGCCCTCCACTGCCCCGTTCAGCACCAGGTTCGGAACCCGTACATCCCCCTCAATACGTCCCTGCTCACTGACCGTAAGCACCGCCTCGGTCCCGGCTTCAGCGACCAGATTGCCTTTGATAGTGCCATCGACGTGCAAGCCCCCACTAAAGTGTATATCCCCTTCCAGGCGGGTCTGTGACCC
>DRQL01000286.1 GCA_011371465.1 Gammaproteobacteria bacterium
GCATGCTCGACCCGCAGGGCCCGACCGGTGGCAAGATCCTGCGCCCGTCCGACGGCAAGGAAGCGAAAGACGTCGCCTTTATCCAGTGCGCCGGTTCACGCGACAAGAATCACCTGGCGCACTGCTCGCGCATCTGCTGCATGGCCAGCCTGAAACAGACCACCTACCTGCGTGAACAGTACGGTGATGAGGCCAAAGGCACGGTGTACTACATCGATATCCGCGCCATCGACCGTATCGACGACTTCTACCAGAAGATACAGGCGGACCCCAACATCACCTTCACCAAATCCAAGGTGGCTTCCATCACCGAAGACAGGGAAACCGGCAACCCGGTCCTGCACGGCGTGGATACCGAGGGTTACCACCGTTACAGCAACCCGCACGAACTGGTTGTGCTGGCGATTGGCATGGAACCCAGCGTTCCGGCCAGCGACTTCCCCATTGAAGTCGTGCTGAACGAGGAAGGTTTCGTGGAACTGGATGAGGCCAACGGCGCATTTTTCGCCGCCGGCTGTTCGTCAGATGCCCTGGACGTCAACCGCGCCGTACAAAGCGCGACGGCCAGCGCACTACGTGCCATCCAGGTTGTTAATAAAGTTGCCGGTGCGGAGGGTTAAGCCGTGGCAGACACAAAAATCGGAGCATATATTTGCAAGGGTTGCGGACTGGGCGAACGCCTGGACTGCGACGAACTGGCGACCATCGCCCAGCGCGACGGCAAGGCACAGGTGGTGCAACAGCACGACTTCCTGTGTTCCGCCGAAGGCGTGAAGATGATCCAGGACGACATTGACAACGAAGGCGTTAACCGCGTTGTCATCGGCGCCTGCTCACGTCGCGCCAAGACCGACGCCTTTAACTTCCAGAACGTCACCCTCTCGCGCGCCAACCTGCGTGAAGGCGTGATCTGGATTCGTCCCGACGAGGACGACATGCGTGAAACCACGCAGGAAATGGCCGCGGACTACATCCGCATGGGTTGTGCCGAAGCCAAGCACGCTACCGTACCGCAGTCCGCGCAGGAGAAAGGCAGCAACAACACCATCCTGGTGGTCGGCGGCGGCATTACCGGCATGACAGCGGCCATCGAGGCCGCCAAGACCGGCTACCCGGTGCATATCGTGGAGAAAACCGGCGAACTCGGCGGCTACGTGGGCAAGATGTGGAAAGACGTACCCATGCACTCGCCCTACACCGACCCGGTCGATACTGCGGTTACCGACATGGCGGCGCAAATCGAGGCCAACGACCTGATCACCGTTCACCTGAACGCCACCATCAGCAAGACCTCTGGCGCGCCGGGCCGTTTCTCCGCTGACATCAGCACCGAGAGCGGTTCCACCACCACGGAGAACTTCGGCGCCATCATCCAGGCCTCCGGCGCCACGCCCTACGACGCCAGCCAGCTGCCGGAACTCGGCTACGGCAAGAGCAAGGACGTGGTCGACCGCGTGGAGCTGGAGCAACTGGCCATCGCCGCCAACGGCGGACCGATCAAGCGCCCGTCCGACGGCAAGGAAGTGAAGAAAGTCACCTTCATCCAGTGCGCCGGCCAGCGCAGCGACAAGGAAGGCCACCTGGACTACTGTTCCGGTGACTGCTGCCTGACATCGATCAAGCAGGCCATGTACTTCAAGGACCAGAACCCGGACATCGAAACAGAAATCCTGTTCGACGACCTGCGCACCCCGGGCGCCCCGGGCGAAGACTTCTACCGCAGCGGTCAGGACAAGATGGTCACCTTCCGCAAGGGCAAGGTCAGCGAAGTGGTTGCCGGCAGTAACGGCCCGGTGGTCAAGTTCAAGGACATGATCCTAGACGAAGACGTGGAAGAAGAAGCCGACCTGGTGGTGCTGGCAACCGGCATGGTGGCCAACTCCGGCGTCAATATCGACGAAGTCCCGCAGAACGAACCCGGTGAATGGGAAGTCAGCGTGGATTCCATCCTCAACCTGAACTACCGTCAGGGCAAGGATCTGCCGCATTTGAAGTACGGCTTCAACGATTCGCACTTCATCTGCTTCCCCTACGAGACGCGTCGCACCGGCATCTACACCTGTGGCCCTGTACGCCGTCCCATGGACACCCAGCAGGCCATCGACGACGCCACCGGCGCCACACTGAAAGCCATCCAGGAAATCGGAAACGCCAAGGTCGGCCGTGCTGCCCACCCGCGTTCAGGTGACCTGTCGTACCCGATCTTCCGCAAGGAAGGCTGCACGCAGTGCAAACGCTGCACCGTGGAATGTCCGTTTGGTGCAATCGATGAGGATGAAAGGCGCTTCCCGGTCTTCAACGAGTCCCGTTGTCGCCGTTGCGGTACCTGCATGGGTGCCTGTCCGGTTCGCGTTATCTCATTCGAGAACTACTCCTGCGATACCGTCGGTCAGCAGATCAAGAATGTCGACATGCCCGATGAGTTCGACGAGAAACCGCGCATCCTGGTACTGGCCTGTGAAAACGACGCCTACCCGGCGCTCGATATGGCCGCGCAACAGGGTGTGACCTACAGCCAGTTTGCCCGCGTTATTCCGGTACGCTGTCTGGGGTCGGTCAACACCATCTGGGTCACCGACGCGCTGAACTCCGGCTATGACGGCATCATCCTGATGGGCTGCCAGAAGGGCGATGACTACCAGTGTCACTTCGTCAGGGGCTCGGAAATGGCCAACATTCGCATGAGCAAGGTTGATGACACGCTGGAAACCCTGAGTCTTGAAAAAGAACGCATAGAGACTTATGAGGTTGCCATTACCGACATCAAACGCGCTCCGCAGCTGATCAATGACATGGCCGAAGCGGTCGAGAAAATGGGCATGAGCCCATTCAAGTTCTAGGAGCAGTCATGAGCAACTACAACCAGGAAATGATTGAAAAGTACCGCGGCAACTTCCTCAAGGAAGTGCAGGACAACGTGGAGGAAGGCGACTGGGTGAAGATGTGCATGCAGTGTGGCGTGTGCTCCGGCTCCTGCCCGTTGGGACCGCACTGGGATCACCCGCCGCAGGAAATCTTTATGATGATCCGCGCCGGCAAGCGTGAGGAAGTGCTGGAATCCACCTCCATGTGGATGTGTACCTCCTGCTACAACTGTATCGCCCGTTGCCCGCGCGGACTGCCGATCACGCACATCATGCACGGTCTGGCGACCTACTCAAAGCGTCTGGGTCTGGCTCCACAGAATCAGCCCACTGCCAAGTTTGCACAACTGTTCTGGAACAACCTGGCCAAAAAAGGCCGCGTCAACGAACTGAAACTGGGTCTGTCGCTGTACTTCATGAACGGCTTTGGCGAAGGCATCAAGAAGTCCCTGAAGATGAGAGACATCGGCATGGGCATGATGATGGCCGGACGTCTGACACCGATGGAAATGA